>NZ_JAKNCW010000015.1:0-57375 GCF_022064045.1 Metallosphaera javensis (ex Hofmann et al. 2022)
CCAGTCTAAAATAAAGCTCTAGTGATTTTTTCATAAACTGAATTTGGGGAGTACCGTTCAGGGCGGGGTAGCTCACCAAACTTATTTCCTCGCCATCTCTTTATATCATTATGTTGAAGGCTATCATCTCTCTCCTTTTGATCTTTCTCCTTGCTGCTCTCTCCGTTTACTCAATCAGTTTCGTATTACCTTCCATCTCCTCCGTCTATGGTCAGGGAGTCTATTTCACGGTTCCCTTGAGCTGGATAGGTGGATCCATAGGAGGAGTCGCACTGTCTATTTTAGCAGATAGATGGAGCAGGAAATTTTCCCTTCTAGTTTCCATTGCACTGTTCACGTTCCCTCTTTTACTGAACGTCCTTGTAAGGAACCTGTCACTACTTTACGCCATCTGGTTTCTCATTGGGTTTGGGGTTAACGGAGAAAACGGTATCAGTTATGCATATGCAGCAGAGCTCTCCCCTCCCAGGTACAGGGGATTTGTGGGGAGTATCATGCAAGGGTTATACTTCATGGGAGGCCTCCTGGGTCTGATATGGGCATTCCTTTTCACAAACCTAGACACCTATTTTCTAACATTGGGGCTAGCTTCGTTACTCTCATTTGTACTCTGGTTTCTGATCCCCGAATCCAAGTGGAAAAGTAGATCCAGTACTGGCAGGATTAACGTTCTCAGGATAGTGATTCTGGGTTCCCTGTTTGCCATAGGATCTTTTCTCTTTGTGGTACCTCTGGTCTCACTCTCTTTCACCCTACTGTCTTCCCTCAAGCTTAACGCCTTCCTGGTGCTCTCCATCGCGTTGCTGGTTGGCATGATAGCCTTTACTCTGGCTGGCAGAATCTCTGACAGGATAGGAAGGAAGAGGACCACTTTTCTCTTCATAGGGATATCAATTCTTTTCTCCCTGGCAATATTGCTCACCCTCAATTCTACTCTACTGAGTATATCCCTCATCATGCTCATGGTGGGATCCTCCTTCTTTGCCTACTTTGGAATCTGGATGAGCGAAATCTTCCCTCCCGAAATTAGGGCCACAGGAACCAACGTGGTGTTTTTCCTTGGTAGGCTCGTGGGAGGAGGATTCGGGGTCAGTCTAGTTCTATTGATGCCCTTTGGACTGAAGGATGACTTGGGAATATCGTTATTGGTCTCGTCAATTCTGGTGCTGGGTTCTGTTCTTGGATTACCTGAGACCGTCAAGAAATAGTGCTCACAACCCCTCAGGTAGTAATACCACGTACCCCGGTATTTAAGATATTTCCGTGAAGCTATCTATCATGCTTCAGGACAGTGACGTGCTCAAGGAGATTCAGAGGCTTTACGACGGCAAACCGGTTACATTATCCAAGTTGAAGAAGAAATTTCAGGAGGATCAACTTCACGAGGTCCTTAAGAGGCTTGAAGATCAGGGAAGGATTAGATCGGTCCAGATAAAGGGAGGTAAGGGATATGAGCCTTCTCTGGACAAACTGGACCTGGTACTCCTGGAGATCTCCAGCCTGAGGGATGAGGTCAGGAAACTTCACGAGTCCCTCTCTCAGAGAAGTAAGGCAAGGGCGGATTCCTTTGACGAGATCTATGAAAGGGTGAGGGACAACCTGGGTTACGCCCATCTGCAGGCAATTCGCGTGGAAATGGGCCTTGGAAAGGAAGAGTTTTACTCCGCACTCCGCGATCACATAGAGGACCATTATGATCTGATTGCAGGTGGAGAGGAGGGGTACGTGAGAAAGGGTTCCATTTACGGAATTGTGAAGAAGAAGAGGTAAGAACATGATTTGCAATGTACCAAAGGTCACTGTAACCACTTGGAACGCAAGGAACGTAGTCCTAGCCGGTCCCACCTACAGGAGATACCTAGAGAAGACCCTGCTCGCCCTTAAGAACAAGGATGTAGCCACAGTGATAGGGCAACCTGGAATGGGGAAGACCACCATTCTCAGAAAGACCCAGGAGGAAGCACAGGGCTTCACCTTCTTCCTCGATCTGGCAAGTAAGGCGGAGATTGAGGATGAGTTCTGGGGAAAGGTTGACCAATTCAGGGTCAGGGAACTGGTCCTACCCGCTCTCAGGAGCAAGGGTAGTAAACTGGGTTACGGTTTCCTCAAGAGATTGATGAGCGTAAAATTTGAGGATTGGTTACTCAAGGTCTGCAACAAGTACGACGATCTTCACCTCAGGTTGTTCTGCCTAAACTACACGAAGGATTTCGACGGAATGCTGAGATTCCTCATGGACCTCAAGACCCTCACTGAGGTGAATCTTCTCGTGGATGAGGTTAGGGATTCCCACATTCCCAAGATTCACAGGCTTATAAACGCTGGCCTTGGCATTCCCGTGATAATGGCCATTCCCACGGACTCGTACAGCAGGGTCACAGACCTGGCTGTGAGGAGAAGGCTGGACGAAAGCAGGGTCTCCCTTGATACCGTCTTAACTCAGGATGATATAAAGGAGATAATAGATGCTTATTGTCACCCCCTCGCAGAGGATCTTTTCCCCATCATCTATTCCCTGTGGAGTGGAGGAGAGCTAAACACGGTTAGCTCCATGTTACAGTACATGAAGTCGCAGGTAGAGAACTTTGAGAGGGAGTGCGGGGAGAACCTGGAGTGCCTCAAGGAGAGGTTGAGGAGTTCCCATTCCCTGAAGAACCCTGAAGAGGACTCCAGGGAGATGGAGAAGTTACTGAGGGAGATCCTATCCGCGGAAGGTAAAGAGATGGGTATCACTTACGTTCATCCCAGGGGGAAGAGGGTTGAGGCCAACGGAAAGTTCATGGTGGTGGGGATATTTTTCATAAAGGATGGGCAGGCAGTGCTGGGTCAGGTTAAGCTCATGAACGATGACAGGGAAAGCGATGATGAGGTTAATCTACTCTCTGAGGTGAGGACAGTGGAGCACGAGAAAAAGGAGTATACGGTGGGAAGTAAGTTCGTGTTAACCAACTCAGGGAGATTAAGGGTATCTGACTCCATAACCAAGATAGAGATCTCCACCTTTGAGGCCGTACGTATATTGAGGGGCGACACGGAAATACTCAGGGAGGTTCTTAGGCCCCTTCACGATCTTAACGAAGTGAGGAATACGACGGTGGAGAGCACGGCATAAGGCTAAATTTAACTTGGTCCAACTTTATCACGTGCTGATATCAAGGATCGGCTGGACCCCAAGGAAAGTTGGGAACCTTTATGACGTCACCATTCACATCTCGTTTTCAGAGAGGTTTCTGTTCGCGGAGGTGCCAGTCGACGTAGATCGGTTCATGGTTACATGGGATGGAAAGCTGGTCTCATGTCTACCCACAGGTTCCCGTGGAAATTATATCTGCAAGTTAAGCTCGCCTAAGGGCATCCATAAACTGGTTGTGACGGCGAGCTATAGGGGGATACCAGTCGTAAAGACCGAGGAAGTACCTCTTGTGGACTTTGACGTTTCTCTAGTTCAGGAGAAAAATTATCTCCTGATTCAGGTTTTAGGTTATTCTAAGGAACCAGATATGATCAATGTGAAGGTGGATGGTAACCCCCTTGTACCATCGCACATAGGTCCAGGAGAGTATAGGGTTGATCTAACTCGTGGGGGAGTGGCTGAAGTTGAGGTATGCATCTCAGGGATCTGCAAGAGATCAGTTATGAATGTGGATTTGACCCTATCCCTGGACCGCTGGGATCCAGAAGTGTGGGTTGGAAGGGATCTCTACGGGTACAGGGTGGAGGGTGTTCTGGGTGAGGGAGGATTCAGTTATGTCCTGAAGGCCTCCTCCCCTGGAGGTATTGTTGCGTTAAAGGTGCCAAAGCTAGTGCAGTCCCCTTCCGGTGGTCTCACCAGAAATGTAATCAGCGTTTTGGATAACCTGTTCAAGGAGCAGAGCGCCCTCCTTGACCTCAGCGACTCACCTTACCTTGTTAAGCTTGTGGGAGTCCACTTGGATAGGGATACCTTGAGAAAAGCTCTGATTGAGCCCAGGTACTACCTGGAATACCCTCCCATGATAGTCATGGAGTACATGGCAGGTGGATCAGTGGGTAAACTGGTTAGAGACGACGCGCTATTTTACTCGGACTCCTGGAAGAGGGTTGTGTTCCTCATAATTTCTAGGATCTCCAGCGGTTTGATCAAGATCCACGAAAAGGGTTACGTTCACTGCGACGTGAAACCGACAAACGTTCTTCTGGATAGGGAACCGCCTCCCACCGCGGGTGAAATCTACGAGAGGATGAGGAGAAGGGAGGTTAACCCCAAGCTGGCCGACCTCGGTTCTGCGGTGAAAGCTGGAGGGATTCCTCCCGGTATCACCCTGGAGTACTCCTCTCTGGAGCAGTTAGCCTCCACCAGGCAGGGAGGGATTGATCCAAGGGACGACATATATTCCCTGGGAGCTATGGCATATTTCCTGTTAACGAGGAGGTACCTAAATGATCCCATGATCCCCTCCATGGAGAGAATGCTTCAGGGAGAGAAGATAGATAGGTCAATATACAGGCTAAGGGACTATGCTCCTCTTGAAACTGTCGGGCTGGACTCCGCGGTGGTGAGATTCCTCAAGGATATGACGGCCGAACAGAGGAGTAGCAGACCAACCGCACTGGCGGTTTTTAATTTCTTTACGTCTATTTTGAACTAGCTGGGAAGATTATGTATTATCACGTTTTTGTCATCTAGCTTCTCCAGTTCTAAGTCAAGAGTCAGGAACTTCATACCAAGAGATAGGGCAGTGTAATAGAGTACAAGGTCAATTGCGTCGTTATGCCTATCACGGCTTTTCCACGCTTTATGGAAAGCACTTAAGGGTGTTCTTGCCCTTCTAAAAGACCTGAGGCTAATGAGCCCCTCCCTAACCCTCCTAGGGTTGACCTTCATTCCTGTCCTGCTAAGCTTCTTGAGTACCCATAGGGATTCCAGGAGTGAGAGCTCAGAGTAGAAAATCTCGGGGGAAGATATCCTTTCCAGCAACTTCCTAGTTCTCCTAACTTCAACCCCCAGGATGGGCAGGATAAAGCTGGGGCTACATCATGTTGTTGTGCATTTAAGGAGTCTTTAACCTGGAACTACATAACAAACTGAGCAGGCTCTAAAGCTGACGTCCAGCAGTATTCTTATTTCCTTTCAACTCTGGACTGTTCCTCAGTGCTGATCCTTTCCACATCTTCATGGGTGATGGTGGCAAATTTCTCGCCGTGAAGTGCTAGCCATACGGGGTCCCTGATGGGTTTAAGAACTATTTGATCCCCCTTAACCCTGAGAATGAACTTCGATCCCTCCTTTAACTCCAGTTCCTCAACTATTCCCTTCGGAATCCTGATCGTACACTTTTTCCCCAATCTAACTTCAGTCTTCATGATTAATTATTAGTCAGACTCAATTAAAGTTTCTATTAGGATTGGGCTCGTTACCAACTCAAAAGCCAACTCAAGAAGAATTTACCGGTCCTGTAAATTATTACCCTTTCCTTGTGTGTAGGGTTATTGTAATTAAGGGCCTGTAGGGTTCTACGAATACCAAATCGAAAGAGAACTGGACACGTCACTTGACAGAGACTTCACACGCTACCCTTTCCTAAATGAGAAGCCGGCATTGGGGAAAAAGTGAAGTTTCAGGGAGTCCTCACGAACTTATCACTACTTCGTTTGAGGACTCCTCTAAAGGCTTTCCCTTGGTTTCGGGTATTGCTACGAATGTGATCACTGCTGCTACTGCCGCTATGGTAGCTAGAAAGTACACAGCGAACGACTCTCCGTAGTGCTGGAAAAGCGAGGGGAACACAAACGAGGTCAATGTTGCCCCTATTCTTCCTCCCGCCACCGTGAGAGACTGAACTAGCCCTCTCACCTTGGTTGGGGCCAGCTCCACACCAAGTATACCTGATGCAGAAACGGATCCGGGTCCTGCTTGAGATCCCAGGTTCTGCAGTCCATACAGGAAGAAGGCTAACACAGGGGAGAACGTTGCTCCAGCATAACTCTTGTAGAAGGCAAAGGACACCAGCGATATAGCCATCACCACGAATCCTATAACCTGCAAGGGTTTCCTCCCAACCCTATCAATTAGGGAGAGCGCTATAATTCCCCCTGGTACGGTGAATCCTCCCTCAATCAAAAGCTGAAACACTCCCGAGTTTATTCCCAAACTGTTCGCAATTATGCTAGGACCGAACAGTATTCCCGAATAGGCAACAATGTCAAACAGGAACCATAGGATAATGGCCGAGATGAAAAGACCCAGATTTCTCTTGATGTACTGAGTGAAGCTGGTCTCATCCTTTATCTTAGAACTCAGGTTAACTTCAGTTCCCGTAACTTCCCTTATAACGTCCTTAACCCCCTCCACATCTCCCTTTATTCTACCCAGGAACCTGGCTGTTTCCGGAATTTTCCTTCTCAGGTAGATTACTGACGCGGAGGGTATGGCTCCAGCAGCCAGCACGATTCTCCAGATAAGGGATGGTGGAACTCCAGCTGCCTGAAGAGCAAGATACAGGATTGCAGCCGTTGTAGCTCCAAATCCCCAGAACAGACCGAATCCCAGGGCAATTATCTTACCCCTATCCTTCGCGTTGGCATGTTCAGCCATGATCATGGGTGATAAAACATAATCGGCACCTACGCCCAAGCCCAGGAGAAACCTTACAATAATGAGCTGTGTTGGATCGGTCACGAAGGCCTGCAGGAGGGCACCCAAGGTCATGAGGCCCACATCTATTCCGTAAAACTTCTTCCTACCCTGGTTAGAAAGGATGCCAAATATTATGGCTCCCACGGCAGCACCGGCGAGAGCCGATCCCGAGATCCCAGCGGTGATGGATACGTAGTCAGGACTCTTGGATGTTACCCCGAACTCTGATAAAACTAGCAGGAGAACAATACCTATTGAGGATAGGTCGTACCCATCCGTGAAAACTCCCATCCCGGTGGTTATTAGCGACTTGAAGTGAAAAAAGGAAAGTTTCTTTTCGTCTAGAGGCTTGAATAAATCTTTCATGATAGCGCTTGGACTCTATACTATTTTTAGAATTATGTATATAATCAATATATAACTTCATATTCCTCATAGTTCTATATAGTCTATTTAGTTTTGAATGTCCGTAAAATCCGCCCTATGACGAACGTGGTTCTCGGTACATCGGCCATTGGTTTAGATTGAACTATGTGGAAAATATCTTTGAACTTGCCTCAGGTAAGGTGCAGTCCCAACTGGAAAATAATTGACACCGCAACTCCGACCTTGGGGTGAAGAACAATGATCTTACAGAGCACCACGATGCAATTGGATCAGTTTTTTATTCTTCACCATGAATCTCGGCCCATGAATCTTGGGCTCATAATCTCAATCATCTTCATCGTCATAGATATTCTGATATCCCTGTGGAATAGCTACAACGCCGGACAGACCTATAGGGCCAGGAGAACCCTTGGTGCAATTTTCTACTTCTTTGGAGGTTTCCTCCCAATGGGTTACATGGTCCTCCTTACCCTGACCCTGATCCTGGGCTATCTGGGTTATCTATCCTTCTCCACCTTCACCTTCCTCTTCTCTTTCAGCTTCCTCTTTTTTGGCCTCACGTTCATAATCTGGGGAATCATCGCCACCGTAACCTCAGCCATGGCCTTCTCAAGAACCCATAGCTGGACCTCTGGTTTCATCACCATTTACGATGCTGTGGCCACTGTTTTCGACGCGTGGGAGTACGTCTCTGGATTCTTCTCAGCTTGGAAGAGCGTAAGGAGATCCATTGATAGCAGCGACTTTTCAGTGGTGGACGTTATTGCAATTGCCGCACTGGCCCTAGCTATAGGTTTCCTGATCACTTACGTAGCCTTCAAGGAGGGCATGAAGAACTCGCGGATTGTCAGGACATGGTATTGAGGCCTGAGGAGTCTAAATAAGGGTTAATATTTCCGATATCAATATTGATATCTATGACTGGCCAGTGGCACAGAAGGAGAGGTCTTGCTAACCTGATTCTCACTCTCCTGGAGTCCCGGGGCGAGATGACGGGAGCCCAGATAATGAGGGAAATAGAGAGGGTGACCCAGGGTATCTGGAGGCCGTCTCCTGGCGCGGTTTATCCCGCCCTCGATAAGATGGAGAGCGAGGGTCTCATAGCCGTTACCAGGAACGAGAAATCGCAGAGGTATTATGCAATTACGGAGAGGGGCAGGAGATTGCTCTCTCCCCAGGGCAGTCTGGAGGTTGCCCTGGGTGATCTGGAATACAACGTGAGATATCTCCTAGATAACAGGGATCTGTTGACCCCCGATCTTAAGGAGAGGCTAGTTAAGATACTCGAGGAGATGGAGGCGATTCTGAAGTGATTGAAGTGGATAAAATCTCCAAGACATTTCGCGTTAAGGGCAAGGAAATTCGTGCCCTGGACGAGATATCCTTTCAGGTGGGGAAGGGAGAAATCTGCGGGCTTGTGGGACACAATGGGGCAGGGAAAACCACGTTAATCAAGATACTTTCCACGCTAATAGTTCCGGATGCTGGAGAGGCGAGGGTGGAGAATCATGATGTGGTCAAGGAGGCCAACCTTGTCAGAAAACTGCTCGGAGTGATGACGGTGAGCGAGAGGGCCTTCTATTACAGGCTTACGGGAATGGAGAATCTCATGTTCTTCGCCTCCATTAGGGGTCTCTCACTAAGCGAGGCCAGATCCAGGGCCAAGGAGCTCCTTGAAATGGTTGGTCTCTTGGAGTGGAAGGATATTCCCTACATGAAGTATAGCACGGGGATGGCCAGAAAGCTTGCCCTCGCCAGGGCACTGATCACCGACCCTCCCGTGATCCTGATGGATGAACCCACCCTGGGAATGGATCCTATCTCGTCCAGGGAGTTTCGCAGGCTTGTGGAATCCCTGGGCAGGAACAGGACAGTGTTGATGACCTCGCATAATATGGTTGAAGTCGAGGATCTGGCCGACAGGGTGGTGATACTGAACAGGGGGAAATTGATAGCCAGCGGTTCACCACGGGAGCTGAAGGAGAGAGTGGGAACAATGAAGCTTGTCAGAACAAAGATGCCGGACTCTAGGTTGAGGAAGTATATTGTGAGCCTCTCAGATCAATATTTCATCCTGAGAGTTCCTGAGAACATGAATGTTGAGGGAGATGAGGTGAGCAGGGAACCTGCGACTCTTGAGGACGTCTTCGTTTCGCTCACCGACGAGGTCGATTCCACGACCAACAGATCCAGAGGGGGTGGAGGGTGGAGAAGATGGGCGTCCTGAGCAAGTTATACGCGTACATTTACCTGAGGGGCTTCAGGATCTGGAGCAGTTACAAGACGCAGATGGTGCTCAACGTCCTTTCGTGGATACTTCCCGTTTTCACTTACTACTTCGTTGGCACCTCTCTGGGTGGGGAGCTTGAGAGTTTCGGGATATCCAGTTATACAGCGTTTGTGGTGATAGGTCTCGCGTTTCAGGGATACGTTTCCTCCACCATAACCACCATAAGCCAGAGGCTCAGGAACGAACAGTTGTATGGGACAATAGAGTATTATGTACTGTCAGAGGGTGGGGTTCTCTCCTTCCTGATCTACTCGGCACTGTGGGGTTTCACCATCAACTCCGTGAATGCGGGAGTTATCCTGGGTATTGGGGAGTTACTTCACGTTGACTTCCACGTGAACGTCCTTTCTACCTTGATTGTGTTTGCGCTACTCCTCTCTTCAGCCCTTGGGCTTTCCATGATATCCGCTGGTTTCACAATGCTTGTGAAACAGGGGAACCCCATCTCCTTCTTCTTCTCCACGTTTACAACCCTGATGTCAGGGACGGTATTTCCAGTCACCGTGTTGCCCAGCTGGATAAAGGACATAAGCCTGGCAATTCCCCTGACCTGGGCGCTTGAGGGTCTCAGATTCACCATGCTGGAGGGTTATGGAATAGGAGGAGTACTGGGTATTGTGGAGGTACTTCTGTTATTCAACGCTGTTCTTTTACCTCTTGGAGGCGGGTTCTATCTCTACTCCTTCAACAGGTCTAGAAGGAAGGGAACTCTCAGTGAGTATTAGCCAGATTAAAATGCCGGTAATCAGGATTTTCCTTCCTCTTGATGTAAAATAAAGAGTACTCGTCAGCCGAATTTAAGGACCTTTTGATATCATCCGAGGGCATTAAGATACCACTGTTAGTAATTCAATAAATCTGCGTAATGATATACTACCGGAATTCCATCCATATTTCTGAACTCGCAAAGGTCTTTGGATAACCTCTCATTCACATCTCCCAATAGATACCCTACCAATCCTCCAAATACAGCCAAGAGCAGAACTACCTCGGGTTTCTTTGATGTTGATCCAACAGTCCCTCCAACTACACCATCTGCAACTGCACCCTCGGGTTCATATGTCACAGTCTCATACAACCTTACCACTTGCCAGGCTAACGATAGATCCCTGATCAGTTTAAAGATAAAGGGAAGAAAATCTTCGCATCTCTTTGTGTCCATCCCTTTTACAGGACTATCACGATTTAGTCTTAGTGATACAATAACGACGTTATCTTTGTCTATCAGTACAGGGTGCAGATCTAGATTGAAGACCTCCCTCGCAGATTTTTCAATTATGTCCTGAGTTACTACCAGGGGCTTGTTTACTTCAATATCTACTCTGAGATGCTTAATTGACATATAGTAAAAATAGTAAGCTATGTTTAATAATTTTGTGTCTCTTCATCCTGAGCGTTAATACTTTGTATATTTTTCCAGAGCCCAATTTTTACCTAAATTAGAGGATGAAAATTAATCAAAACTACTGATGCACATAGCATCTTCATTCTGGTGTATCAATGAAGATACGCCAAATTCTGCTAAGGCCAAGATTGACCTCACGCTCATGCACCTGAGCCCGAACCCAGCCCTTCTGCTTTTCATCACGATCGAGAAACCTTCAAGAACTCACAACTCCTATACTTCCTCTTCAGCTTCTTACCCCTCACCCCAGGCTGACCTCCCTCATCGCGAGCTTCTCTATCTCCTTAACATGTTCGTGGGCCAGTGCTTAGGAAACACGGGGAACACAACATGTAACCAGGAGAAGTTGTTACGGGTCCATCGTTGTTTGCTCATGATGGCATCATGTTCCCCTAAAGCATTACCAAAATGATAGATCAATTTTAATTGTCTCTTATAGATTAACTAATTATAATTTACAATGAAAACCTGAATGGCCCTGCAAGCTTGATAGAACTATTTTTTGCTTCTTAATCAAATAAGCCGAATTTTATGGGATGGGCACTCTCTCAACGTTTTTAGACTGACTCTGCAAGGACAAGAAAGTAAGCAGTAATGACAAAAGATTACTGCAATGCGGTCAACTGCTCCAATGATAAGCAGTGTTCAGGTATACGTAATTTTTATATACGCAAGTAACGTATATAAAATTGTGTCTGACGTAATTTCTGTTAGAGTCAAAAGACAGTTAAAGGAGAAAGCCGAGGAATTAGGAATAGATATAAGACAAGTGGTAGAAAAAGCCCTGGGAGAGGAAATAAAGAAAAGAGAAGAAGAGGAAATAAGGAAATCAGCAGAAATAATAGTGGAAAACATGAAGGAAGTTAAAATACAAGAGTGGATAAAACTCGTGAGAGAAACGAGAGATGAAAGATAAATATCTCTTCGATACTTCAGCGTTATATCCGTTTATTATGGAATTACTAAAGGGAAAAATAAGTTTCGACTTCCTTTCTAACATTTACATCTTGGATTTAACAGTTTATGAAATCGGTAATGTCTTATGGAAAGATAGTAAAATTAGCAATAAAATAAAAGACCCTGTAGAAACAATGGAAAATTTCCTAAATATAATAAAAAAATTCAATTTGATAAGCAAGATTGACTACGTTAAGGTATTAAAAATAGCAATTGAGAGGGACTTAACATTTTACGACAGCGCATACGTTTATGTAGCTGAAGAAAACAATCTCACTCTGATCACCTACGATGAGGAATTACTAGGAAAAACAAAAAACGCAAAGAAACTAGACGAAATCATAGGTTAGGCTTAATTCCGAGTCATTCAGGCTTCCATTAAGAATCGGAATTAGTTGATCTATATGATATAATCAAAATAGAGTCATCATTTTCAGTGATGCTTTAAGGAAAACAAGATGTTATACCAGGGGTTAACTCACAATACGAAATATACAACAAACCTTATGACCACAATGGTAGTGTTCTGTGTAAGCCCCAGTGATGTTATGAAGATATGTTGAACTCTGCGAGGCTTAATTATATCTTCCTCCTATGAAACTAAACAATCAGCTCGATTTTGGTATCCATGACTAATCTTTTTTAGCGTCTTAGGCATCACCATCTATCATGATAAAGATAAAAAGGGTTTACGATGAGGTGGAGAGGGACGACGGGATAAGGATCCTGGTGGACAGGCTGTGGCCCAGGGGCCTCAAGAAGGATTCTGTGAAGATTGATAAATGGTTTAAGGACGTTGCTCCCTCGGACAGCCTTAGAAAATGGTTCAATCACGAGCCGGATAAGTGGGAGGAGTTCAGGAGGAGATACCTTGAGGAGTTGAGAGGGAATCCCGCCACAAAAGAGCTAGTGGAAATTGCAAGAGATCACGACGTCACTCTCCTTTTCTCCGCCAGGGATAGGGAAAGAAACAATGCCGTGGTTCTCAGGGAGTTTCTGGAACAGGAGATAAAACAAAAGGAATGAAATTGTCCATAAAAAATGGTTAGTCTTTCTTTTCCTCCTTGTTCTCCTTGACTTCCTCCTTTATCTCCTCTCCCTTTCCCTCAACCACTGCCTCTGCATAGGCCCTCTCTCCGTGCATAGCGTAGTCTCCAACGTTGAGTTGTTCTGGAGGCGCCCTCAACGGTATGAAGAGCCCTATGGCCTTGAGCAGTCCGTATGTGACCGCGAAGTCATATACGAATACCACCAGTGCACCCAGTGCCTGTATCCCCACCTGTGCCACGTTTCCGTACAGTGCTCCAACGAGGGCCGGGTCAACGTATTTGGTCACGTTGGGATCAGCGAACACACCTGTAAGTATTCCGCCCACTATTCCAGCTATGCCGTGAGTGGAGAACACACCTAGACTGTCATCAACCCTCAGCTTGGGTTCCAGTTTGTACAGGGCAAGCCAGGGCAGAGAGCCGGAGGCTATACCTATTAACATGGAATAAACTCCGTTCACGTAGCCTGCCGCTGGCGTTATGGCCACCAACCCAGTTATTGCGCCCGAGGTTGCACCTATGAGGGATGGCTTACCAAAGAACTTCATGTCCATGAGCATCCAGGTTATGGCGCTTACAGCCGTGGCGATGTTGGTGTTGAGGACAGCAATTGCTGCGTCTATGGTGGATCCTCCAGGGTCACCGCCGTTGAATCCGTCCCATCCTAACCAGATCAATCCTGCACCAGCCAGTATGAGGGGTAAGCTGTGCGCCTCCAGCTTCCTCTCCGATGCCATCCTGGGACCTACGGCCAGCGCTGCCGCTAGGGCACCTACACCAGCGTCCACGTGGATTACGTATCCGCCAGAGAAGTCCACAGCACCCAGCTGGTTCAGCCAGCCTCCTGCGAAAAGCCAGTACGCAACCGGGCTGTAAACTAGGAGGGACCATAGGGGCACGAACACCATCCATGCCTTGAAGTTCATCCTCTCTAGAACTCCTCCTGCCAGAAGTACAGGAGTGATTGCAGCAAACACAAACTGGAAGAAGATGTACGTAGAGGTGGGGATATCCAGCGGAGTGTTTCCGGGACCGTAAATGGTCTGAGATCCCTCATAAAGCCCGGCAGTCGCGGGCGTCGGAGATCCTAGAATTCCGAAACCGTTAATCTCAAGGAGGGGCTTACCAAATCCGAAGTTGTAACCCGCTATCATCCACACCACTAGGACCGCAGCGAAGGCGTAGAAGACCATCATCGCGCTGTTTATGGAGTACTTCTTCTTGGATAAACCAGCATAATAAAGCGCAACACCTGGGACGCTTTGAAGTCCAACGAACGTGGCCGCAGTGAGCATCCACGCGTTGCTTCCTGTATCTAACCAGGAGGGAACTGCCACCGCAGGGTAATCTGCTGTATGGTTAGCCAAAGCTGCTACTGTTGAGTTCAACTGTTGTAAAGTGGAGTTTGTGGCTCCCAAAACACTTAAACTTAACAGGAGAGGAATTACGAGTATTCCGATCAGGATTTTTCTCATTTTTTTCTCGAGAGGGATCTTGATAAATAGCTAAAAAATATACTGACTATTCCTGATGAAAGCATTTTAAAAGTAAGATTAAGTTTTCGAAAACTTTCCATCTTTTCTTTAAGTCTGGGGACGTAATAACTAAATAGATATCAGGTTATTTCCTGACCTGAGTTAGTATAGTTTAAATATTATCTATTTTATAATGGTATTTCTCAATTTCTGTTATATCGTTGGTTTCCATTGCTTTAAGTTATATAACAGCTAAGAAAATAGGGTTTGAGCCAATGTCAATTCATGGCAGGAATTATGGTAATGTCGCGAGGCTACGGAAAAGTTAATAGAGGTTATTAAAAAATTCTTCATTATTCCGGTGGGATTTCTTGGAACGAGTATTTGATATCAATACCCTCTTTTCTCAATCTGTACCACCTCATTACGAAATAAATGATAATCCCAGCAATGAAAGGAGATGCGACTATTGACCAAGTAAGTGGATTCATGGTTATTCCTAGGTAAATAGTAGAATTTCCAAACCAATAGAAACCGTATATGCTCATTACCACCAGGTCGGCAATGGATATCCCTAGTATCACAGTCCTGTTCCCCTTGAGTTCCAGCCCGTTTCTCCTAATCAACGCCACAATGGACGCTAGGATAACCACAATGAAACCGAACAGCAAGGCCATGGCGTCCGCCGTGTCCATACCATAAAAGAAGGCGGAACTGAGAGGCGTTACAGTAATTACGGTGAGGCTGCCTATGGTTATCGCCTCATCGATCAGGTGCGCGACTACAGGGGAGTGATATCTCTCGCTAACATATGAGACAACTGTTGGCAGAGCTTTGTCGAAGGCTACAGCCATGAAATATCTGGACACGAAGAGCGCAACAGCGAACATTATGGCAAGGTACCAGAAGTAGGACCCTATTACAAGTAAGAGATCCAGCGGTAAGTTTCTGAAACTCACAACTACATCAAATATGGGATTTAATAAGTTGGAATAATTTGTCCCCAAGACTCCTGCCCCTATAAAGAAGCTAGAGGTGAGGGTGCTAACGGAAGACGAAATGAAGAAAGTTATCAATAAACCTGCCACTACAAGTGCAGCGAGTACCCCTATTCTGAACGCCTTACTTCCCCCTCTGACCTCCCCAGCCACAGAAGTGGCTCCGTTGACAAAAGGAAGGAAGCTCGCTGTAAATACCATTAAACCAATTGTGGCTAAGACGGGATTGCTAAAGAGAGGTGTTGCAGAAGAGCTTGCTTTTACTATGGAGCTATAGTCATACCCAGCTGAGGTTATGGACGTGGGGGTAACGTAATGCATCAATATACCTGTTAAAACGAACGTTATGAGAGCAATAATTGTTATTCCTCCCATTATTTGATTTGTGTATTTGGGTAGGAAGATATTTATTGCAATTACGCCTGTGAACGTAACTGCTCCGATCGCGAGAATCATGAAGGGATCTCCTAGGGTTGTGGCTATTGAGGTGAAGGAACCTCCAAAATTTGTTCCTAGTGCGGAAAATCCAGTCTGTAGTTGACCAACACCATCATAAACTATGGCAGCGTCGAATATCATCTGAGATATGCCGAAGACTAAACCCGTTCCTACCCCAATTGCCGGATGCAATACTCTGCTCGCGAACACGTAATCTGCAGCTGTTCTCTGAAACTTTTCACTTATCTTAGTCCATAAATAACCGTGAGGGAGCAGAACTATCCAACTCAGTAGTGCACCGATTACCACAAGTCCGTTGGGGGAAACAGATAGGCCTGATAGGTAGGAAATTGGGAGAACGTAGAAGGCTATGAAGCCCATACTGATGAACATGGCGGTTAGCCAGTTTATCTCTCTGACTAACCCCGAGGATTCCCTGGCAAAAAGGGAACCCTTTGATATCTTTTGATCTTCTTTTCCACTCGCCATGAACTCAAATCTTGGTATCTGCATTATAAGGTCTTCTTAATTCATCATAAAAATTTTTTAGAAGTATAAATGAAAATATTAAAAATACTTAGTAGAGGTCTAATCAACGATAAATTGAATTAAAAAACTTTCAGTTATCCCGTTAGAATCTCCAGTCTTTGACCTCTAAAATGGAATCATTTTCTGACTTTTTAATCATGGATGA
This sequence comes from Metallosphaera javensis (ex Hofmann et al. 2022), assembly GCF_022064045.1. Classification (NCBI taxonomy): domain Archaea; kingdom Thermoproteati; phylum Thermoproteota; class Thermoprotei; order Sulfolobales; family Sulfolobaceae; genus Metallosphaera; species Metallosphaera javensis (ex Hofmann et al. 2022). The sequence goes on from NZ_JAKNCW010000015.1 coordinate 16,310, forward strand.
TCCAAGTAATTTCATTTGATAGTTAATAGTTGTAGCTCTTCTTTTAGCAAATTATTTTTAAGGATCATTTTCTAGTTCCATCCTTAATATTGTATAATTTTTGGGAATCCGACAAGAATTAATTTAAACCATCTCACATCTGACCCAATAATGGTTCAAATCCAAGTTAAAGCCGAGTACAGTCCCTTGAGAAAGGTGGTTGTGGCAACTCCGGGTAACGAAAAGACTAGGTTAACACCTAAAACGCTATACGAACTTCAATACGCGGAGATCCCAGACCCCGTGGAGTTAAGGTTAGAACACGACGAGTTCGTGAAAAAGTTGAAGGAGAACGGGGCCGAGATTATCAACTTGAGAGAGGAGATCAGGAAGCTAAAAGTAGAGGAGTTAATGGACTTGGTGACAGCCTCGAGTGAATGCGAAATAGATGTAGAGTCCTTGGACAAGGAGCAGTTAAGCGATGTAGTAATTTCAGGGCTTACTGCCCTGGAGGCTAAGAGTTTAGAAGCTAAGGTCCTAGTTCCAGAAAATGAGGAGTTCTGCGTAAAGCCTCTGGTAAATATAATGTTTACCAGAGACCCAGGCATGGCTATAGGGCGAACATATGTGACTGGTAAGATGAGATGGGAATCCAGGAGGAGAGAGCCAGAAGTGTTTACCAAGATATTGAAACCAGAGTTTACACTGAGGACAGAAAAGGGCTACTTTGAGGGAGGAGACTTCTTTCCTCTGGACGGAAGACTGCTCATGGGATTTGGAACTAGAAGTAGCGGACTGGGATTAAGCTTTGTTATTCCTAAATTGAAGGAGATAGGAGAAATAGATGAGGCGATACTAGTGAAACTCGATACCCCAGAGCTTCATCCTAACAAGGGAATAGGACACTTAGATACAGTTATGGGAGTACCAGCTCAGGATGTTATAGTTTACTATAAGTCCCTCTTGGATAGATCGAAGGTTTACCTTTACAAGGGAAATGAGGTTGTTCGGGATAACAGGGTTCTCAGTGAAGTAATGAAAGATTTCCTTGGCAGGGACTTGAGAGTAGTAAATATAGGTAACGCTGAATATTATAGCGAAGAGAGGGAACATTGGCTCTTAGCAAGTAACATCATTGTTGTTGGAAAGAACAAGATTATAGCGTACGAGCATAATAGACTAACCAATAAGCTGATGGAAGAAGCCGGGATAGAGGTTGTGACATTCAAGGGAAATGAGATAATTAAGGAAGGAGGGGAAAGAAGCGGTCCAAGGTGTATGACTCTCCCGGTTCAAAAATACTGAGGACATGATCCAAGATTGAACTGACCTTCTACTGGTCAATAGGGCGATAACGGTTCGTGTATTTATCATGTTAATCTTTTTACTAACTGGGTATTTATCAAGTTTTTTAATAAAACTCTTAAGTTTCTGCAGACACCCGTACAACTACGAACTTTTTATTGTCTGTCGTGTTGCCAAGAAAACATTTTAATTTTTAGATAATCTTCCTGAGGTTACCATACTTTATTTTATAGATTTTTACAAACAAACCTTTTAATCTATTAAGAATTAAGCGATCCATGCCTCTATTTAGGAGAAAGGGAAATAATGAGAGCGTAGGTGAAAGGAAAAAGACGAAAGTTCTGTTCACGTCAGATCTTCACGGATCGGAAACAGCTTTCAGAAAATTCATTAACGCAGGGTTAATGCAAAAAGTAAGTTCACTCATAATAGGAGGAGATATAGCGGGCAAGTCCCTAGTTCCTATTATTGACAAGGGAAATGGCTACGTTCTAGTGGATGGAAAGGAGATCGCCAAGGGTTCTCTGGAGAACGTAATTGTTGATTTCAAAAGAAAAGGTATCTATTATACTATCTTGTCGAAAGAAGAATATGACGAACTTCTATCAAACAAAACTAAACTTGAGGAAATATTTAATGAAAAAATGAGGGAAAATCTTGAAACATGGATTAAAATCGCTGAGGAGAAGTTGAGAGGCAATAACATTCCAATTTTTGTAAATCTAGGTAATGACGATCCATCATTCCTTTTTGATATTATTGATCAGAGTGATATCTTGAGGAAGAGTGAGGGTAATATCATAGAGGTAGGAGGTCATGAAATGATCTCCTTTGGTTACGTGAATCCAACTCCATGGAAAACACCTAGGGAAATGTCTGAGGAAGAACTCATGATCAACCTAAGGAGGATGGCAGAGAAGATCTCCGAACCAGAGAAAGCCATATTCAATTTTCATGCTCCACCCTATAATACCTCCTTGGACAATGCACCCATGTTATCGCCTGATTTGAAACCGGTAGTCAAGGGAGGAGACGTGGTTATGACTCACGTAGGGTCTAAATCTGTACGAAAAATCATAGAGGAATTCCAACCTATGTTGGGGATCCATGGGCATATTCATGAGTCTAGAGCTTTCGATAAGATAGGTAAGACCGTCATAATCAATCCGGGAAGCGAATTTAATCAGGGAATTTTGCACTCAACACTAATTCTACTCGAAGACGGTAAAGTGAAGGGAAACCAGTTCATAATAGGATAGCTTCCTTTTGAACAGGTCTATTTAGGGTCTACCTTGACGTTCTTTAAATGATCCTCGAAATATCTAATCAAAATTTGAAAGAGAAAAAATTCACCACCCTCTCATCCAATTCCACCGAGCTACAGACGATGGTGAAACTACTTGATCATCCACATGGTTTATTTTAAAGATGTTTAGTTGAAACATGGAGTATCTTTATTCTTTTAATGTTTACAAGAGTCAAATCTGTCATTACTTTATATTATTTTTTGATTTTTTTCTTTAAAGCTTAAATTTAGTTTAAACGTATAGAGATCATGCCTTATCAAACGAAAATACTCTTTACAAGCGATATACATGGATCGGAAACAGCTTTTAGGAAGTCGTTAAATGCCGCCAAAATCTATGGTGCAACATACTTAGTTTATGGAGGGGATATGTTCTCGAAGGACTTTCTCCCTGTTATGAGTGATGGGGGAAGCTATTTCCTTGATGGTAAAAGGGTCAGCTTGGAGACTATTCATGAAAACTTCATCCAGACAGGAAAAATGCCGCTAATAATAACAAAGGAAGAATTTGACTATGTGCTAAATAACAAAGAAGCTCTTAGGAAGGTTGTACTCGAGAGATTGGAGGCACAAGTAGACAAATGGGTTAAAATTCAGAGGGAAAAAGCAGAGTACGCCAACTTCAGCGTGATATGGAATTTAGGCAACGATGATCCTCTAGAGCTCGATTCGATACTAAAATCATACGATATTGAAACTTGTCAAGGGAAAATCGTGCAATTGGGTGATCTAACAATGATTTGCGAGGGCTTCGTAAATCCCACACCTTTTCAAACGCATAGAGAAGTTCCAGATTCCACACTTTACATTAGATTAGAGAAGTTAATGGAGAAGGTCAAGCCTAAGGAGACTATTCTCAATGTGCACGCTCCTCCTTTCAATACGAAACTGGATTTAGCATTGAACAAGGAAAGGGAAAGAGTTCATGTGGGTTCGCAGGCCGTTCGAGATATAATAGAGAAATATCAACCATTATTGGGTCTACATGGACACATTCACGAATCACCCTCCACAGATAAGATTGGAGATACTAAGATAGCCAACCCAGGCAGTCAGTATCAGGACGGTCTATTTAGGGGAGTACTTGTGATCATTGAAAGATACCTAGAAAAGGGTGTTCTGAAATCTTATAGGATAAAGGCTATGGAGATATTACACGGTTAAGTCTTGTTCTTGACTTAACTACACCGCTCTTTACTCTCCTTCAGGTTGATTTTCCTGCTGTGATCTCACCCTTAAAGTGGAACCTCTATCATTGAAATAGCTTTCCAAAGCGTTTCCCAAACTCACAGTACTGGAGATGATACCGTTAAAATAACCCAGCAAGTCCTCCTTGGATGAATTAATCCTCAGCTCCATTTCATTGACCTCAATCATCAGCCTCTCTCCCGCAAAGCTCCTTATATTTTCCCTGAGATACTCGAAAGAGGTTCTGATGTAATCGAAAAGCTCCTTCTGGCCTTCCAATCCGTATCCCTTGGCCACGGAATCCAGGCTAATCCCACTGTTTATTGCAATGATCGAGATTCTGCCAATATTCTCGATCCTTTCCAAGTACCTTCCAGCCCAGTAAATTCTATAGGCAATGCTCCTAGTCAGCAACTTTCCTCACCTCAACCAAGACGTTCTTCAGTTGGCCTCTACCAGAGCTCACGAAGCTCCCAATGACGGGACTAACGTCAGTGAAGTCTCTTCCAATGGCGAATTTTACATAACCCAAATTGTAAAATCTGTTCCTAGTCGGATCTACGTCAACGTATGTACCGTCTGGCATCATTACCTCCACCCATGCATGTGTTGCCCTCGGTGTGTCATTAACAACTCCCATGACGTATCTAGCTGGGATTTTCAACGCCCTTAAAATGGCAAGGGTGACATGAGTGTAATCCTGGCAAACACCTTTACCCAATTTGAATGCGTCGTAAGCCGTGGTATTGACATCCGTAGCTCCAGGGCTATACTTTATTCTTCCCCTGACAAACTCCACGATAGACTCTATCACCTCGCCTAAGCTCTTGGCTCCCTTTGTCAGCTCAATGGCAATTTTTTGGAAGGGCTCGGGATCCACAAGCCTTGTGGGCAAGAGAAATTGATTGAATCCATAATCAAATGGAAAACCGTAGTCAACTCTTATGGCCTTGGCGTCTACCCTAACTAGGCTGTCAGAATAGATTTCCAGTCTCCTGTGAACTTCCGTGACCTTTATTCTGTAAACTATGTTATCGAAGATATCCCTAAAATATGTCTTGTACCCTTGTGGAATGGAATCTACCTTGTGCTCAAGAAGGCGTTGATTATCACCATCGTAGGGTACTATCCTAGTGGTATTCTCGTTCACGATTACGTCTGCCTCGTATTCATATATGCTTCGGTACACTACCCTGTAATCCATACCGGTTTCACCATCCCTCCAGAGGAATTGTTTGTAACTCTACTTCCTACCACACCCACACGGCTTAAAACAGCTGTGGCTACCCTATCGTAGTAGGTGAAGAATCGGAAGTCGGCAAAGGTCTCGTAGAACGAGTCCCCCACTGCGGAGACCACAGTGTCGAAATCAAGAACCTCCTGAGCTATGAAGTTCTCATACTCCTTCATTAGCTCCTTCAATACGCTGACACTGTCATCCTTCATTATGGAGAGACCTATTCCTCCGTAGCCTTCCCTTTTCTTTATTACGTAACTGGCCGGGTTATTAATCACCTTCTGAAGGTTATCCCTTTCGTAAAGGCAAATGGTGATCGGTTGCCTTACTCCCTCAAGGGAAATTCCGTATCTCTCCGCGAGATATGGTATCCATACAAAGGTGGCCTTATCGTCTGCTATTCCAACCCCTGGAGCATTGGCTATGGTTACCCATCCGCGGAGATATGCCTTCATCAACTCTGGAGTGAGGACATCTAGGTCCTCAATCCTCCTGTATATCACGTCAACGTGTACCTCTCCCTCATCTAAAGTCTTCACCACAACTTCCCCCTGCTTCACCCCTATATCCTTGGGTTCGGCTAGCACCATGCCCAGTCTATCGGAAATGAACCTGTGTTCAAAATACGCTGAGTTCAGGGGGCCATCAGTTAAGAGCGCTATCACGGGATCCTTGCTACCGCTAGCGTAGCGAAGGGTCTCGTAAAGGTATTCCAAACCAGAGGGTTCCTTCACGGCATAACCTTCGGATAGATCGGATAAGAATCGTTGAACGTACTCAAAGGCCTTATATGCATAGGCTATTCCTGAGGGAACCCTCACATTGTCTTCGAGTATATACGGTTCTCCGTTAATTCTCACTATGTCAGCCCCATTCACGTAGACGTACATTCCCTTCGGTGGAGAAAACCCAACCATTTCCGGTTTGAAAAAGGGTGTGGTCTTAACTATCCAATCAGGTATGGGCACGGATTTCTCCTGATAGACCTCCTTTATCAGTCGGTTAAGGATCAGGGTCCTATTGATCAAATAGTTTGATACCTCTAGATAGAAATCTGAACTGATAACCCTAGGAATAACATCTATTGGTGTGCCCCTGTATCTGGAAGAGGTGTAAAACGTGAAACCTTCCATATAGGCTTGCAGGTTCACCAGTCTGCTCAGATCGTGGATCTTGCTCTCAAGAGAGGTCACCTTCTCCAAAAGTTTACGGTTAATCGGATCCGATAAAAATTCGTTATATGTCCGGTCCTTAATCATCCTCCTTATTTTCACATGTTTATACTTAATCTTGACAACTTTAAGTATTTCCTGGGAAGAAGATTGAATAGAATCAGCGTTGGGTCAAGCTTCGCCAGGAAGCTGAGACATTTGAGGCCTCAACTATTAAAGAGGGATCTGTGGATCGTTTAAAACCAAATATTTGTGAGATCAGACCATCTCTGATGAACTTTGGTGAAAGGCAGTATCTCCCTTGAGAAGGAGAAATCCCCTTCCCTAACATGATACGTCGTCAAGAGGCAACCGTCACCCATCACCCAGGGATCTAGGTAATCCCCGTTCCTCATTCTAAAAACGTCATAAATCATTAGTTTATCCCCTATATACACCTTGGTCACTGACTTTACGTTTCCCTCGAGGAATCTCTCCCCCTTACCTCTTCTTCCAGGAATGAACGTCTCCACTATGGTGGCACTTCCCTCGACGTAAAAGTCGCTCTCCATCAATACGTTGGCCCTGTTATAGAAGACAACTGGATGGATCAGATAGTTAGAGTTGAGTAGTCTCACCCTTGACTTTATTTTAACGTTGGAGTCCGAGAGAACCTTGGTAAACGCTTGGTCAGTGATCGTTCTCCTGCTAACCTCTATGTTATATTCCAGTTCGTCATCATTGGCTAGGACCTCTGAGGGGTTTACTAATATTAACAAGTTTTGAGTGAGAATGGCATTCAGTGCACCCTCCCTCTCTATGATTAGGCCGTCCCCGTTATCCCTTATTCCTAGGTATCCCCTCAAGTCCCAACTCCTCGTCCAGCACTCTTACAAGTTCCTGAGTCCCCTCACCGGTTTTCAGGCTGATGAACACGCTGGGCTTTCCCCTTCTAACCCTAACCGAGTCCTCCCTCATCTTGTTCAGGTCAGCTTGGACATAGGGAGCTAGGTCTATCTTATTCACAACAAGCAGGTCGCTTTCAGTGATCCCTATACCTCCCTTACCCGGATACTTATCTCCCGCTGAGGTATCCAGGACGAAAATTGTGAAGTCTGCGAGCGATGAACTGAAAGTTGACATGACGTTGTCGCCTCCGCTCTCAATGAACACCAGATCTGGCCTGGCCCTCTCCTCAAGGGTCTCAAGTGCCCTCAAGTTAAGCGATGGATCCTCTCTTATGGCCGTGTGTGGACAGCCTCCCGTGACTAAACCCAGTACGTTCTCCCTGGGCAGTATTCTCAGTTTCTCCACCAGGTTATGATATATTCTCATGGCGTCATAAGCGGATACTACGTCGTTGGTGAGAATCCCCACCTTGATACCTCGTTCAGTGTATTCCTTGGCAAGAAACTCGATTAAACTTGTCTTCCCAGATCCCACTGGACCAAGGATCCCAACCCTAATCATGACATGAACACCTTCGGTTCCCTCTCCTCATGTTTCTTGGAAATCACGTCTAGAACTGGAGAGAAGGGTTCGAAATCTCCCTCCAGGGATACCTCATTTAGCACTCTCGTTATCAGTTTCTGTCCCTCAAGAAAGTTTAGTGCTCCCAACCTCACCGCTGCGTAAACCATCTGAACGAGTTCCGAGTAGGCAAGTCCGGCTAAACAGGTGTTCTTATCAATTCCCATTGAGACGCAACATCTGGCCACGACCACAGGATAGCTTCCGTTGATCCCCCTCCTCACCGCGTTAACGAACTCGTCATCGCACAGGTTCAACAGCGCCAGTGATCTTCCCATGTTGATTGTGGCCTCCCTCAACTCCCTTGTTAGCTTCGACGCAATTGAGAGCTCATTGGCCCTCCAAGGGTCCTCAAACGCTATCCTAGCTATGGGTATGTCACCTCTTTCAATCACATTCTTGAATGTGGACATTATGAATCCCTCCACGTTAAGGCCTTGATAATACGCTTCCTCAACCCCAAATGAGTAATTGAAGCTCCCAAGGGGAAGGGAGCTATCGAAGAGATGGAAAGCCCTAATGATCCGCCACAAACTGGACCACATCCCCCTCTATGGGTATCTCCACATTTGGGATAAACTTGGTCACCTCTATCCTTGGGTTAAAGGAAGCTAGTAGGTTTGGAAGGTTCGGGTTCTCAAACGGGATATAGAGCTCTTTTCCTGAGATCATAGCCTTCATGTGCAAGTTCCCCACAGCAAATCCTATCCTGAAACCTTCCACCGAATCAGTCAGGCTTATGTGGAGCACTTTCTCCTCCATCTGAACCAGCCTCCAATACCTATCCTTGAAGAGGAAAACGTCCCCATCCCTTAACCCCTTCACGCTTATTACGTGCATCCCGTCCTCCAAGTTTACCTTCACTCTACCCATCTCAATTGACCTCCTATCAGTTACTAGGTCATGAACCTTCACTCCATCAGGGATTGAATTCACCTTAACCACGTTCTCCATCCTTCTCACCTAGAACAGGAAGTATAGCCTGGTAAGGGGCAACTCCTTTGATGGTGGCACCTTGGGCACGACCCCATTCACCTTCACCTCGTATTTATCAGGGTCCACCTCTATCTTGGGGAGAGCGTCGTTGAGCTTCATGTGAGACTTTGAGATGGTTCTGGTGTTTTTCACGGGAACGACCCTCCTGCGCACCACCTTCTCAGCCTTGGATACTCCATCCTGAGAGGAGAAGAGGAGGGAGAGGGGGTTACGAAAGCCAAACATGGGCTTATACATGACAGGCTGGGCGTAAGCGATAGATGCATTGGTCTCACCCATTAAGGCCCACGAGATGGCCCCTCCCTTAATCACCATGTACGGCTTTGCCGGAAAGAACCTGGGATCCCATAACACTATGTCGGCCACCTTTCCAGGGGTCATGGACCCAACGTAATCCGATATTCCATGGGTTATGGCAGGATTAACAGTCACTTTAGCCAGGTATCTCAATACTCTCTGGTTATCGGTCATGTTTACCAGCCCAAGTTCTTTCATCTTATGCGCAAGCTGGAATGTCCTTATTGCGGTCTCTCCCACCCTTCCCATTGCCTGGGAGTCTGAGGACATCATACTGATGGCTCCTATGTCGTGAAGGTAGTCCTCAGCTGCCATGGTCTCAGCCCTTATCCTCGACTCGGCATATGCAACGTCCTCAGGTACCTTCGGATTCAGGTGATGAACTGCCATGAGCATCTCCAGGTGCTCCTCGTAGGTGTGAATAGTAAAGGGTTTGGTGGGATTGGTGGAGGATGGGAGGATGTTCGGTTCGCCTGCAATCTTAATGATATCCGGAGCATGACCACCACCAGCACCCTCAACGTGATATGCATGAATGGTTCTGCCCCCTATGGCCTCAAGAGTATCCTCCAGGAAACCACTTTCATTGGAGGTATCCGTGTGTATGGTGACTTGGACGTCCCTCTGGTCAGCTAGGGACAAGGTCTCGTCTATTACCCTGGGCATTGCCCCCCAATCTTCATGAATCTTAAATCCACAAGCTCCCTGTTCAAGGACCTGTTCCATGCTTACTGGGGAGGATGAGGCCTTGGCCGTCAACCCAAAGTTAATGGGATACTCATCAAGGGAGGATAACATTAACCTCAAGTTCCACGACCCTGGAGTAACCGTGGTGGCCTTTGTGCCCTCAGCTGGACCAGTCCCTCCGCCAATCAGGGTGGTGAAACCGGCGGAAATGGCGTCATACACCTGCTGGGGTGCAACCCAGTGAATGTGAGTGTCAATGAATCCAGGAGTTGCGATCAAACCCTCCCCCGAAATTATCTCCGTGGAGGGTCCAAGCACGAAGTCCACTCCATCCATGGTAAAGGGATTACCACCGTGACCTATACCCACTATGATCCCATCCTTCACTCCTACGTCAGCCTTTACTATTCCCAGGAGAGGGTCCATCACCACCACATTCGTTATAATGAGATCCATGGCTTCCTCCTCCTTCACCGTGGGAAGTAATCCCAGACCATCGCGTGCTGATTTACCTGCCCCGAATACTAGCTCCTCACCTCTCCTGATTAAATCCCTCTCCACGGTGACATAGAGGTTAGTATCCCCCAACCTGATCATGTCTCCCTCTGTTGGGCCATAGAGCTCTATGTATCTCTCTCTGGAAATTTTCACATGAATCCCCTCTCCTTGGCTCTCCTCACTGCCTGATCCTTTTTCTCCAGGCTACCCTCTGTGAGACCGTTAAGCCCCTCAATCCTTCTTGCTCCTCCAATGGGCCTCAGCTTGACCACTCTCGTTTGCCCTGGCTCAAACCTTACTGACGTTCCAGAGGGAATTGCCAGCCTCATTCCGAACGCCTTCTCCCTGTCAAACTTTAGCGCTTTGTTAACCTCAAAGAAATGATAATGTGAACCCACCTGGATTGGCCTATCCCCCGCGTTTGTGACCTCTAACTCTATTTCCTCCTCAGCAATCTCCACCTCTCCCTTTCCTGGGATTATATGATTTCCTCCACCACGGATTGGATTCCTGATGGTAACCAGTTTAGTACCATCGGGAAAGGTGGCCTCAACCTGAACAACGTCCAGCATTGATGGTACCATTTCCATGACGTCGTTTTCAGAGAGCAACTCCTGTGCTTCCTTAATTATTTGAGACATGGGTTTCCCTTCTCTGGCGCTCTCGAGCACGAAATCCGTAATTATGGACAGGGCCTCTACGTAGTTAAGCTTCAGTCCCTTGGCCTTTCTTCTCCTGGCAACCTCGGCTGCCACACTTATGAGCAATTTTTCCTGTTCCCTAGGTGTGAGAAACATTTAGGGATCATTAGAGAATCATATGATCGAAAAATAAATGTTAAAGGAGAAAAGATAAAATCTCTTCGGTCAATACAACAACTTAATAAAAAGAAACTAAATCTCACGTTTCACGGCAAGGAGTCTAACTTGTCATTTTTTTGTTTCTTGGCTAAACTTCCACTTCTCCAGAGCTTTCAGCGGACTTAATAGCCAAAATGAAGAACGCTGGGGCCAGAACAAGTGTAGCGAGAATTTCGTAAAGGCTGTTGGTCAAAGAAAAGCTCACTACCGTGAGAGCCGTTGCGTATCCGGCATACCACAACGCTGGCTTTACGGGTTTATTAATGACGGACATGATCAGAAGGGATATGGCTATGATTAGAGTTCCAAACAGAGTCTTGGGGAAACCAAGCCAAGTATAGATTAGTCCAGATGTGATGAATCCTATGAATGACAGTGCCTTGAAGTTCTAGCTAGAGGACAGAACGAACAGGCTTATGGGTCCAGTGGCATAGCCGAGAACGTGAGCAGCTATGAGGTAACCAATGGACTGTTCGAAGGTTGGAGATACAAAGAGAAGTACGACTGACGCAATCAATGACAGGAGTGTTGGAACTACTGGGATTCCGCGCCTTTCGCTAACCTTTCCAAGTATTTTGGGTGCACTCCCCACCTTCACCAGGGCGTACATATACCTGCTGATATCCCCAGCACCTATAAGGGAGGCACCTGAGGGAGATATTATGCCATCAATGATGAACAGTGCACCTAATACTGGAATACCTGCTATTAGTGCGCTCTGGGTGAGAGGCGCAGTCAGTTTGGAGACGTAACCCCATCCGTGCCCCAGTATGCTTGGAGTTAGAGACCCAATAAAGACCATGGGTACAAGGGTATAAACGGCCATGGATAGCAGAAATGCGATGAGGATAGCCTTTCCAGTGTGATCCTTGTTTCTACTCTCACCTGCATACACCATTGCGCTTCTGAATCCTCCATAGGCGAACATGGTCAACGCGATCGCCTCAAGCAGAGTTGATGTTTTTGATTGAATCGGAATACTAAAATTAGAAGAGTGAAATGCTAATATTCCTACTAAACCTACATAAAGAGTAAGTATCCCAAGCTTGGCGTACGTGATCACGTTGACACTAGCAGACTGTGTCCTTATTCCCATGTAAACTAGGAAATAGATCACGGATACGAGTGCCACCTCGACACCGTATCCAAGCGGAGTTGGAGATCCATTGCTCCAAAGGGATGGAAAGATATAGGAGAGATATTGCAGTGAGGCCTCAGCCTCTATGGGAACCACAAATAGGGTACCAATGAGGTAAAGCCAGCCGACGGTTGAAGCTAGCACTTTGCCGTGAGTTACGTTAACGAATCTTACCTTGCTACCCACTACTGGATACATTTTAGCCAGTTGGGAGTATACTAGCACTAGGGGAAGTAACAACAGCCCACCTGCTAGCCATATCATGGGGGTTAATCCGCCTGCCATGGAGGCAGTTACTGCAGGCAAAAGAAGTATACCTGATCCTATAATGTTTCCAAGAGAAAAGGCTATCATGGAGAGAAGTCCTGCCGATTTACGAAAATTGGGATTATCTAGGACAGTTGCCTTTAAATAATTTTTTGTTTCCATATGAATCCCTCAGTTAGAAGATAAATAATAAGCTATATTCTGGAGTTTTCTGAAAAGTATCTATCTAAGACCTGCATGAAATAAAAATAATGAATACGTCGTTCCCTCTCTTAAAACAAAAGTGTCTATTTTAAATATAATTATCATTATGATATACTTCGGACTGCGCATAGCGTAGTCATGCCGGTATAGTTTAAGTTTCAAGGAATTCACTGCGAAGACACGAAGCCATAAAACGAATTTATGTAAGTTTGACGACATTATGAAAGTACAGGCTTTTCATAGAACCAGTTTTGAATTATTGCTTGACTTTTAAATAAAAAATCTATATATATTCAGTGGTTAATCAAGATACAGTAAGGGATGAAGATACGAATACCCTATCCATCGGCAGGACAGAGTAAAATCTTTACATGAAGAATATAAGTCTTTTTCTAAAATTAGCTTTTAAAATATAATTAATCGCTTTAAGAATAGAAAAGTTTAATATTTAAAACTATTAGACTAGTGTATGATCAAATGTCCTATGTGTGGCGGGGATAATCCAGATGATGCAACGTATTGTACAATTTGTGGATGCGACTTCACGGGAGGACAGGGCAGTATTGTCTCCCAGGCACAACAATATCAATACCCTACTAATGCTGTACAAGGTACACAGCAATGGATGGGTGACCAATCTCAGCAACAGCAACCCTATCAACAAGACTTTCAGAATCCACAGCAATTTCCCTCAACTCCTCAGGACGGGATCACTTGTCCTCAATGCGGTACTGTAAATCCTAGAGGTACTAGGAACTGCATCAATTGCGGTGCGGAGCTGGAACATCACCATCACCACCATCACCATCTATTTTAACTCAAAAATCAGGCCCTTCGTTTTTATGAGATGTTAATTTGCATCATTTTTCTGCATCTTTTTCCTATTTTCATAAATAAAAGCACTTTGAAATACAATCTCTAATACGTTGAGTACTGTAATTAAGTTCATATATGGCTCTTATTATTTCTTAAAATTGAAAATGAACTCGGCGCGTTTTATAACGGACACTTCACACACTGCGCGATTTCAGTTTTGGTGATTGAACTGTTCCTTGCAGACATATATCGGAGCGTTTTAAGCTTTTGTAAAGCACGATCTAAATTATTCTTATTTCACCTCCCTAATCCAACCGCTTTAGATCTCTACTAACATCTACTTTTAAAAGATAAAATTTTCTTTATTTTTAAAAGAATTTATTATAATTTAAAAAATTCATGAAATTACTTTCAAACTAACTATATTACTTGAGGAAAGATTTTTAACTGGAAAAAGATTATCGTATTTATGCAATATCGTATCCTAGGAAAGGATATGCAACACGTGAGAGTTTTCCTAAACCCGGGAGAAATGGTGTACGGTGAAGGAGGACATTTAGTAACTAAGGATCCCTCAGTAAACATCAATGCGGGTGCAAGAGGTGGAATTTTAAAATCATTTGAAAGAGAAATGACTGGAGGCGACTTCTTCGTTCTCGAGTTAACTGGTCCTGGAATGGTGGAATTTTCAAGCTTTTTCCCTGGAAGGATAATACCAATTCAGGTGATGGGACAAGGCCTCAGTGTAGAGCATAATTCTTTCCTTTTTGCGGAGTCCACAGTCCAGTACGGGGCAAAGCTTGGTAAGCTTTTAGCTGGTATCTTTGGAGGAGAGGGAATCTTTCTAGCGAGTTTCACCGGGCAAGGTAACGTGTTTGTTCATGCCAGAGGGGGAGTCTCAGCGTTCAATCTACAACCCAATCAGCAGATACAGGTGGAGGCGGGACATTTACTAGCCTTCGATAGCGGAATGCAGTACGGTATACAGAGGGTGGGAGGACTTAAGACCATGCTTCTGGGAGGAGAAGGACTCTTCTTCGTCACGATCACAGGACCTGGTAGAGTCTGGGTTCACAACGTATCGATACTTCAATTTGCCCATGTGCTTTATAGCAGAGCCCCGCCGCCTTCGCCACCTTCCCCTGGAGGTTTTGGGCCACAAGGGCCATCATTCAACATTAATCTGTAGGTTTCCCAGCCTTTGCATGTACATTTTCAGATTTTTTATGATAAACTGCAATATCCTCAATCTAACGAATTTATTTTCTCTAGTCCAATGCTAAAGAAATCCTGCGTCCCGGCCTCGCACGATGGCCAAGATCTCCATCAAAGGACACCAAATAAAACTGAGGATGTATAAGTTTACATGTGATATACGAGATCAATCTTAGGTTCGTAAAGGCATTTCTCCTCGAGGTCAGGGGTAAGCTAATATTAGTGGACTCAGGAACTAAGGGAAACGGCAACAGGATCCTGAACGCGGTGACAAGTCTGGGAAAGGATTCCAGAAGGATCGAAGCGGTCATCTACACCCATTCCCACGGGGATCACATTGGTAGTGCAGGTGAACTAAAGATACCTAGGAACCTGATACATGAAAATGGGTTGAGGTACCTGACCAACGGAATAGGTAGGAAACCCGTTCTTCACTCCACAGCCCTGAAGATCGGCTTCGCGTTAATGTCCCCATTCTTTAACGCTAGGCTTTCTCCAGTTTTTGGCGCTGAAACCCTCAAGGAAGGTGAAGTCTTCCCCGGAATTCAGGTAATATACACTCCGGGCCACACTGACGACTCCATAACCCTTTACATGGAGGATGAGGAGGCACTTCTGGTTGGTGATATGTTGCAGGGTACAAAGAAGGGGTTAAGGCTACCCTCAATCTACGAGGATTTTGAACTCCTGAGGAAAAGCGTGGAGAAGGTGAAGCAGTTCAGGGTGAAGAAGGTTTACGTCTCCCACGGAATAAGTGGTCCACCCAGGTGGCCCTTCTAGTTCACCCTTTCCTCGGTTCGTACTTCCTTTCCTCTAAGGAATGAGAAGAAGGTGGCTAGGGCTAGCACCACTGCGGAGATCAGAAAGGCGTAGTGAAGTCCCACCACAAACACGGAGGAGAGACCACCGTTAAGCTTAGAGGTTCCCAGGAATATTTCAAAGGCAACCTCCTTGGGTATTGCTGCCGCAGCAACTGACAGGGTTATCACATAGCTTAGAATGATCCCCACGTTCCCTAGCGTCCTGGATAGACCTGAGACGGAACCAAAATATCCTTTAGGAGCGCTGGCCATAATGGCACTGGTGTTGGAGGGCCAGAACATACCTGATCCAACACCGTTTACTGCTGAGATCAGCAGAATCAGGGTGTAGGGGGTGTTGGGAGTCAGCACTAGGTAGAACAGGATCACAGATAACATGATAATTGCTATTCCTCCTGTGGCAAACCATCTGGAGCCGTACCTATCGGTTAACTTGCCCATGTAGGGTGCAAGGAAACTTGCTACCACGTATCCCGGAAGAAGCAACAGTGACGCGTTAAGTGGGGATAACCCTCTCACTCCTTGAAGGTACATGATGAGAAGGAAGGTAATCGCTAGACCTCCAACTGCCTGAAGGAATGTGGCGGTGAGTGAGTAACCAAGTAGCCTATACCTGAACATCTTGAGGTCGATGATTGGACTTTTAGCCCTGCTCTCATTCAGAATGAAGGCCCCAACCAGGACTATTCCCATCACCAGCATTACCAGGTTCAGCGTGTCCATCCCAACACTGGCTATAACTATAGAGGAATAGGAGATGAGCACCAGAGACGCCCCCAACAGAAGGGCACCAGTGATGTCCAGTTCCCTCTTCACCTTGTTAACATCTTGAATGTACTTCACTCCTAGCACTGTGGCCATGATTCCAATGGGAACGTTAATGTAGAATATGAAGGGCCAACCCAGGAAAGTTGTCAGTGCACCTCCCAGAATAATCCCCAGAAGAGCACCTATGTTCCAACCTAGGGAGGTATAACCGTATGCTCTCCCCATCATGTTGGGAGGAAAGTGATCAGCCACTATTGCCCCACTATTCGCAGTCATCATGGCTCCGCCAATCCCCTGAATGAGCCTGAACGTTATGAGAAGGTAAATTGAACCAGATAGTCCGCATAAGGCCGACGCAACAGTGAAAATCACGAAGCCCAGATTAAACATCTTAGCTCTGCCGTAAATGTCACCTATCCTACCCGTTTGTGTGGTGAGGATTGCTGTAACCAGAAGGTACGCCAGAAGGACCCATATGGCCGTGAAAAGGTCAGCGTGTAGATCCTGCGCAATCTGAGGAAGTGCCAGGAGAACTATGGTTCCGTCCACAGCAGCCATCAGTGTCCCAAGGACGAGTACTAGCAAGATGATTGTCTTGTTCATAAGTAAGTAGAGACGCAGGATGAGGTTAAAAACTTAACTATCTAATCATTAACTATTTGATCAACTAGATTATGTTTAACGGTGTGTAACCAGTGTTTAGCTGTTATTATGCAGAGAATTTATGTGTTTCTGCGAGTTGTGACGAGGTTTCGCGGATTGGGTGCGTCCTATCCCACAGTGACGAAATATTAGGGAACTGGAACCAGTTGACCAAATTGACTACATGTACTGTCCCTTCCGTTAACCTAAGAAAGAAAATTTATACCTATAGAGAAAAATACGTTGGACTTAATGTTTTAAGCATGGATTGAACAGTATAAAAGGAAATTGATCCTTCTGCTTAAACACTGAGGGTAAGTCCTTCCATCCGGCAGGACCACCACATGATGCAGTAAAAATCTTCTTATATAGTTGGAGTGAATATTAAAAACAATGTTAAATCTCTCAGTATTAGACTTACATATGAAAAAGAACTTATATTCACACTATCGAAAAATGATATGCCAATAAACATAGGTGGAGGACTACCCGATCCGAGAACGTTTCCCTGGGAGCGTATGGGCGAGATAGTGGATTACCTGTTGAGGGATAGGAGCGAAACAACCCTGCAATACGCCCCAAGCGAAGGAATTGAGGAGGTGAGGAAGGAGATATGTAACTTTGTGAGGAAGAGAGGTTTCTCGCTGGAGGAAGACCAGATACTCGTGACGGGAGGGGCAAAGGAGGCCATATATCTCCTCTCGGAACTCTTCTCGCAGAATATGGTAGCTTCGGAGGAGCCAACATTTCAGGGGTTCATAAGCACCATGAGTTACAGGGGATTGAGGGCATATCCTATTCCATGGGATGATCACGGTCCCATGACGGATGTCCTCGAAAAGAGGTTGAAGGCTCTCAGAATGTGGGCCGATCCGGTAAAGTACTTTTACGTAGTTCCAGTTCACAATCCGACGGGGAGGGTTATGACTAGAGACAGACGCAAACATCTTCTCGAGCTGGCAACGGATTTCAATTTTCAGATTATAGAGGACGACATTTACGGATTCTTTACCTATGATGATCCCCCATATCCTGCACTGAAATCGCTGGACAGGGAAGGAAGGGTGATCTACATCTCAAGCTTCAGCAAGATCGTATCCCCTGGGCTCAGGGTGGGCTTCATAGGATATGAGGGAAAGGAACTTGAAAAATTATCCATTATAAAGAGCGAAATAAATCATCAAGTGTCCACGCTGGATCAGCTCATTATAGGGGAGATGCTCAGGAGGGATCTAGTGGACTCAATTATAGAGAACTCCCTGCTCCTTTACAGGAAGAAGAGGAACGTTATGCTCGATGCCATAGAGGAGTACTTCCCTTCAAATACTGGATGCAGTTACACGGAGGGAGGTTTCTTCACGCTCTGCAGAAAAGAAGGGCTAGACTCTTCCTCATTGCTTAAGGAGGCGCTAAAGAGGGATGTGAAGTTTATTCCTGGAGAGAAGTTCTTCTACTCCAGCGACCAGGGACGAAACTCCTTCAGGCTGAGCTTCAGCTTCGCCAAGGAAGACGAGATAGTGGAAGGCGTGAGGATACTTGGAGAGTTGCTGAAGTCCATGAGATGAGGCTGAACATGAGAGGTCCATGCAGACGTCTTGCACCAAAAGGAGCTGGTCTCCTTGTTGAACTCGGCAATCTGTGATAAATTACAACACGACCTTGAATAAGGCGGGGAAATATCGCAGGAGCGAGAAAAAGCAAACTAGAAGTTTATACCAATTCCTCCCTGCTGTCCTGTGGGAAGGTAGGGGATCAGTGCACTGGCCAACTGCTCTGCAGTCAAAGTGTGTAACCATACCCTGCCTGGACCGGTGATGGTCACGAAGAACAGCCCCTCGTGAGCGAAGAACACAGATCTCAGACCTCCAACCAGCTGGACGGAATAGTTCATTCCTTCCTGGAAGCCCATCAGGTGCGAGGCTTCCACCTGTATGGTCTCACCTGGGGCTAGGTCCTTCACGATTAATCCACCGTAGGAATGAAGGAAAACGTTTCCCACTCCCCTGAACCTGGCGAGGAAAAGCCCTTCTCCACCCAGCCATCCAGCGGTAAGTTTGGCCATTGTCGAGTCATACTCGACGCTGGTTTCCGCTCCCAGGAAGGAGTGAGCCTCTGCCAAGATAGATCCACCCTGTAACTGTATGGGTACGATCTTTCCCGGAAATATTCCGGAGAGTATTATCTCTCCCGGTCCATAAAATTCCGTGACGAAGAACGAGCCTCCAGTCAATATTCTCTTAAGCCCCGAGAGAAACCCTCCCCTCAATCTGGTCTGCAGGTTCACTGATGCATTCTTCATTATCATGTGTCCAGCGTCGGCATAAAACCCTTCCTGAGGTGCAAGTTGTACCTTTAGGTATTGCAGGTCATCCCCCAGAATTTGATACTGTGGCATATCCGACTAAGACCTCTTACCTTTTTATTTCTACTCGGGTTTCTTTACGTTCCTCTTTCCCCAGCCCCTATCCTGCAACTTCCCTACTTGGTCTTAAGGATCTTTATTCTGTAAGTCGTGCCCTCCTTCACGGAAACGCAGGGATATCCCCTGCTCTCGCATATCTTGGGGATCGTGACGTCCATTGGTTCCTCGTCACTTATCACCTCCAGAACTTGGCCCGGCTTCATATGATTCAACTTTTTCACGATCTCTATCTGGGGTTCTGGACACGCCTCTCCCCTGAGGTCCAGAACATCATCCGGTTTCCTATCCTCTAACCTGTCCATAATATCATGTGAAGATCTGAAATATTAAGCTTCTCTAGTTTTTAAGGGGAATTTTACATTATACTAAAAATTGTTTATTCCTGTGGACAGTTATCGTCCACGGGTGTTATGGTCATGTCATCCGGGTAGTCTATGATGCAGAAGAACTCTAGGGTGTCATCCTTGTTCTGGAACGCGTGTTTCACTCCGCTATCTATGAAGATGAAATCGCCCTGACCGAGCTCGTGGACCTTGTCTCCCACACATACGGTACATCTTCCCTTCGTGATTATGACCGTCTCCTGGTACTTGTGGACGTGCATGCCTATCCTTCCGTGAGGTAGGATGGTGAACTTTCTAACCGCGTAATGGGCGCCATGATCTGAAGTGACTAACCACTGGATGAACGTATCCCTTGATCCCTTGATTTTTACCTCCGAGCTGGGCACCTGAGAGATCTTGGAGATGTGATATTCCATGATTCAAGGTACGACAAGGAGTAAAAAATCATGAGGTTCCAACACAAGGTGATTTCCTGCTCTGGATTTGTGGGTTGAAGCTAGACTTGGCGAGCCCATCCGTATTACGTCAAATGAAAGAGCAGAACTACGTGAAGAGGATATTGTTATTTACCACCTATCCAAGTTTGTACCCGCATGATTCTTTCAGCGGATCCCTCTACCTTCAGATCCTGGTGGAGAAGGAGCAAGTATCCTCCCTACGGGTTGAGGAAAGTGGAGGCAATCTCGGGAGGCAAGATTGTCCAGCCCGAGCACCTTGATAGGTATCGAGAGGAAATCCTGGGAATTTATGTGAACGATCCCCTGGGTCGGTCAGAAATAGGTCAGGCCATATCTAGGATCGTGCAGGGAGATCCTCCCTACGTTAAGTCCTTCAAGAAGTTCGAGTCCAGGATAAGGGAGTTGAGGGATAGAAACTCCCTGAAGGTAGTGGTGGGTGGACCGGGGGCGTGGCAATTGCAGGACAGGGACTGGATTGATTCCCTCCTCATAGGGGAGGCCGAAGAAAGTCTTGAGGAGGCAGTAAAGGGTAAGGGGGTGATACACGGTAGGAGAGCGGAGCATTTTGTAGCCATCAGGGCTCCCTCAGGTCTCGCAGAGGTGGAAGTTAACAGAGGGAGTAGAAGGATCCCTGAGAACGTGATTCTGGAGGAGATGAGGATTCAGTCTTCCGCTCATGGACGCGTGAACCTGATAACCAGCGACATACTCAGTTACGGGGATGAGAGCGAGGTTACGGACCTACTGATCAAGGCAAGGAAATTTGGGGAAGTCACCTTCTCCAACATAGGCTCCGTTACAGCCATGAACTTCGACCTGGAAAAGATAAGGACTGCGCTAAATCTGAACGAGAACCACTGGATATCTCCCGTTCTGAACAGCGTGCAGGGATCCTGCCTCTACTCCCTTGATTCTGAAGTTCTTAAGCTCTTGAACAGGAATTACATCTACCCGATGGTGTACGTGGAGGAGGAGAGGACACGGGAGTTCCTTCAATATAAGGCTGTGGTTATTCCGTTACCCCAGACGGAAAATTACTACAAAGTTCTTTATGAGGCCTGGAAACACGATCGGGTCATAGTGAAATTGCCCTTTTCCTTCGTCGTGGATTACGTCCTTAAGAAGGCCGTAGAGACTAGGGGCAAAAACCTTAGGGAATTGAGGAGTTCAAGTCTGATCAAGTACATTTTTATGGCCGGGTTCTATAACCTTTTCCAATTTGTAAAATAGTCTCTTCGCGTCCAAATAGAGAACTGCATACTCTATCGCTGGTGTCATGTGCATCTAACAAATGTTCAGTTCTCTGAACTATGGAAGTCATCGCGAATAGAGGTACGACTAGTTTTTAGGAACTAATTTCTGTGGATCTATCTTTGTAATTTCGTTGGTCCTACCATACACGCGATTAGTGGAGACTATACACATTGCTAAAAGATCCTCAACGAGAATCGCCAAGGAAGATTTTTCCGATGATTCCAAACACATCATGTCCTTAAAATAAGGCCCATGAAAGTAGATATGCCCCACACTATCATTGCCTAGTTACTAATTTACCATCTAGAATGTTGGTAAGCAATTTCACGGTTATGTTTCTAGCTTCCTCTATTTTCCCCTTATCGAGACATTCAAGGACTTCCCTTAGCGCTCCGTGATACCCCTTAATTGATGGGCTGAGCTGGCCATCAGCTATCATGGGTAAATCATCGTCGTACCGCAATATCTGATAGGTTTCAAGGTCCCCATCAATGTACTTTATTACGAGAACGTCTTTTTCCACCTTAGATATCATTATTCCCTCACTCTCCCTGCCAATGATAGTTTTAGACCCTTTCTTGACGCAGAAAAATCTAGATGGGACTTTCTTGCAACTCAGATCGTCGTTCACGAGATCTCTCAGTGTAAAAATGCTGGCCATGAATTAGGGTTACCCTAATACTATAAATATTTTATGCCTAAAAACTCTGTGGGGTTTATCTTTGTGGAACGAAGTATATATTTATTAAAGCTTTAGACAAATATTTTAAGTCAGAGACTATCTGAAATAAAGAGCGCAGAGGGAGTTCACATTAATCTGTGGGGATGGGGAAAAAGATGTAGTTGAGGCTGGACCATCTGTAGTGAAGTACTTATTGATGAAGACTATGCCTGAGGTCGTGGTGAAGAACTTCTTTTCTATTTTAACAAGGGTAACGGAACAAAGTCCACTTCTGTGAAGTTTTCTAAAGATCATGTGGATTTGGTTAAGGACACGACGAAATAGAGAACTTGGGCGAGAGCTGTATTTCTTCGGTCCTTTCTTCTTTCAAGAAACTAGTCTAAGACCAGATTTTAAGATCCTTTCCTAGTCGCTCTACTCCAGATGGTATTGCCCTTCATTCTTATTTCCATAACCCTGTGGAGCGGAATCACTGTTTCGTCGTCAAGGTACATGTAGGTGTTATCAATCCCTTTAATTCTTGAGAAGGAGATTTCATCAACTCCCTTGAATCTATCCGCGATTATGACAGAGAAGTTCTCCAGATCATGTCTGGTCCATAATATCCTGTTGAGCTCTTCTTTAATGGTCACTAGGTGATGTGTAAACTGGGAGACTAAATCTTCTACCCTTTCCATGCGTTCAACGTGGACCAAACAACGCGCTATGTACAGGTAGGAATTAGGGGTAAGAATATTTTTTACTACATACTTCAATGTTATGTTATGAGCTGGGTGACAGTTTCAACCAAGGTGAGGAAAGAACTGCTGGAGAGGGCGAAAGAATATGGAATTAACGTGTCTGAGGTACTGAGGAAGGCGCTGGAAAATGAGGTTAAGGAAAGGGAGAGAGAGGAGGCCAGGAGAAGTGCCAGTCTCATAGCCCGGAGGCTGAAGGTAAGGGAAGAGGACGTGACCCGAATAATCAGGGAGAGCAGGAATAGGGATGGCAAGGTACGTGATTGATGCCAGCTCCATAATAGAGGCAATACTGTCCTTGGGGGAGGAGGCCATATCATTTCTTGAGGAGTGTAGTAGTGCAGACCTCGTTCTTTACGAGATAGGCAATTTTCTCTGGAAGAGCGATAACGGGGAACTAGTGGAACCATTCAGGCAGGTGCTCAAGTTCCTGTCGCTGGAGAGCGTGGGATTAAATCAAGAAGTGCTTAAAATAGCCAGAGAGGAGGGGCTGACTTACTATGACGCGGTTTACCTTTACCTGAGCCGAAAGTCCGGATCAACCTTAATCAGTGAAGATAGGGATTTGATTAACAAGGGAGCTATCCCTGTAAAGAAGGTCCTGGAGAATCGATGAATCTCAGCAGTACTCCTTGATCTTTTCCAGGTAGTCCTCAACGTTCCTTCTCCGGGATTCGTCCCAAAGATATCCCTGATCCAGGGAACTTCTCTGCGCGCAGTATACCAGCACAGCCTTCATCTTGTCTTCCTCGCTTTTCCAGAACTTCCATCCCTCAAGATACGTGAGTATTACCTCCTCAGGAGGAGCTATATATACCCAGTAGGAGTTATCCACAACAAGTTTGAGCGGTTCCTTCATCCTGTCATAAACCGTGGAGACTATATCTATTCCCTTCTCCGAGATCTCCCTGATTCTAGGAAGCATTACTCTGAGTCCCATATCGGATATCCTCGATAAAACTCTCCTAACCATCTCCACGTTTCCCTCCACTATAATGTCCACGTCTCCCGTCCTGTAACTCCTCCCTGAGTAGATCTCGGCGGCAAATCCACCCACAATGATGAGCCTTCCCTCCCCTCTTTCCTCGAGGAACGAGTTGATTATTGCAAGGAATTTCAGGAACCTATCTGTCTCGCTTCCCCTAAGCTCCTCCACGCTCAGTAATATCCTCCTATACAGTTGGTCTTCCAATGTAACTCCCCATCAAGGCTGAAGCATCCCAGCTCTTTCATTAGTCTTATATTTTCCTCTGCGAAGCTGGCCAGTCTCCTCAGATCCTGTTCCGTGATCCTGTTTCCTCTATACCTCGGTCTCTCCTCAAGTAACCTTATTATTAACTTGGAATCCACAGGATTAACTAGAATGCCCGTATAAAAGGATCAGTCCAACCAAACTAACCGCATGCACACATGTTTACACTACCCCTCTCAGTTTTCGTCTGTTCTCTAATTAATGACAGTCTATGAAAAATTTTAAATTATCTCAACTAAAGAGTTAACTGTGAGTTTCAGTCAGGTTGAGATAGACTCGCTTTCAAAGCTAAAGACATCGTCGTTTCTCGGGATACTTGGTTCAGTCATGGTTGTGGTATATTCCGTGACCTATTACTTAGTGTTCCTTCCCATAACTCTGGCATACAGGGGTGAGGTTCACCCATCACCTGGAATGCTTAGGTTCCAGTTAATACCCGACATAGTAATCGAGCTGGTGGCGGGGGCCATTCAACTTTTGATTTTCTATTATGCCAGGCAGGGATTCAAGGGGCTATCCACCATCAATATACCCACCAAGAATGGGATGACAGGGGCCACCATCTTGATCGTGTTTGCCATAATTGGTCTTCTAATAGGGGTTCCGTTAATTCTATTTTTCGAGTTTGTGGAATTGCCCTTTCTATTGTCCGCTCCACCCGCATCCTCTATACCATCTCCTACCCTGGTGTTATTCGCAGTGCTAGCCCTGGTTCTCTTGGTCTTTGCCCTAGTAGGCTTCGCAGGGCTCATCCTGGTAATTATAAGTGAGTATAGCCTTGGAAATAGATATGGGGAGGGTCTCATTAAGCTAGGTTCAATCCTCCAAATTATCCCCTTCTTGGATTTCGTGGGATACATTCTTCTCTACTTTGGATTTTCCAACGCGATTAACAAGGTGAGATCCGGTTTTCAAATTCCTCAACAGGTTCAACAACCTCCTCAACAAGTTTATCAAGTGGGCTTTGGATCTCTTTCGGCAAGCGGGCTGGCAAGGTTCACCCTCTATTCCCCTAAGAGCGTGGCAATAACTTCAGCCGTGCTGGGATTATTCAATCAGCAGGTTAGGGCGCAATCCATTTATCCCTCAATTTTGAGTCCTGGTCAGAACGTGATTGAGGTGAACTTTGGTCCTCTTCAGTTAACCAAGGGTAGCTACTTCGTGGATTTGACCCTTGGGGACGGTTCCGCATTGAGGGTCTACGTGATACTCTAACAGATTTTCTACAAGATACTTCCTCATGGACTAGATCGTACAAAAGGCGAGCTCAGTAAAGTTACATTAATTTCGCATTAATTTCGCACTAGCTCACCTAGCTCTCGGGGGTAAACCTAGTATCCTGCTCAACCTCATCCTTGGACTCAAACTGGATAGTCACGTGAGTTATCTCAAACTTCTCCTTCAGGATTTTCTCAACCTCTCTCCTTTTCTCGTCAATCTGATTGAGAGTTAACACGGGGCTTTCCTTCACGTGTAACGTGGCAACCCTCATGTGCGGGCATATGTTCCATACGTGGACGTGGTGAACTGTTCCGTAAACGGTTCTCAGGGTATTCTCCACTTCGCTCACGTCCACCGGCGACCTCTCCATGAGTGTGTAGATTCCCTCCTTCACGTTTCCGAGACTGGTTAATGCCACAACTCCCAGAATGGCCATGGACCCCAGCGGATCCAATATGGGAACACCGGTCATCAGAACAATCAAACCCACCAGCGCACCCATAGCGAACGTAATCGAGTCAAGTAAGGCGTGCAATTTAATCCCTTTCCTCATCTCGTCCCCTCCCTCAGTAGAGGAAAGGAGGGAGAATCCCAGAGCAATGAGGGATGCAAAGATAACG
The DNA here is from genome assembly GCF_022064045.1 of Metallosphaera javensis (ex Hofmann et al. 2022). Classification (NCBI taxonomy): domain Archaea; kingdom Thermoproteati; phylum Thermoproteota; class Thermoprotei; order Sulfolobales; family Sulfolobaceae; genus Metallosphaera; species Metallosphaera javensis (ex Hofmann et al. 2022). The sequence continues at coordinate 42,205 of NZ_JAKNCW010000015.1, forward strand.
ATCCTGGGATCATCACGAATACCCAGAACCAGAAGGGTCACTGAGAACGCGAGACCGATCACCACTCCAACTACAACCGTGATCACGTTCAGGAGAGAGTATAGGACCTCCAATCTATGCATTCCGTAGGTGTAGTTGCCGTCCCTTCTATTCAGAATCTTGGATGCCCTCCACGTGAGGGTGACCACAAGGGCATCCAGTATGGAATGAAGGGCCTCTGAACCGAGCGTGGCACTCCTCCCTATCACGGACACAATCAGCAGAAACCCTGTGGTTAACCAGAATCCCAGAAGACTTCTCATGAATCATAGTTCGTTTCAAATTATATAAACTTTCTTTTGGGTTATCCTAATTGTAAAATCCAGATAAATCATGATTTATTTGTGTTCAGTGTTAATATGCCGTGAGGTTGCACCCCCACAGGCTCGAGGAAGACAGGGAGAGTGACGTTCTGCGGTACGTTGTCTATAACCACCTCTATGGTGATGTTTCCCCTGAGAACCAGGGGAGTCTCATTCTGAAGTTTGAACACCCCGTTGGGAGGTCCCTGATTCTCCGGGGTATAACTCTGACCCTCTATTATCACGGTCTGAAAGGGTCTAAAATACACAAGGCAGACATCTCCACTGTGAGCGTAAATTCCCGGAACGAGAGTGGTCACGTTGAGGTTGAGGGTGGAGTTCGAGGGAACTGGAACCCGGTTGGGTAGATGCGTCAAGAGCAATGCCGTGATTACGGAGATGGAGACTATCAGAACTATCCCCACGAGTATTGTCATTTTCATGTGTTAGTGTATGTATCACGGTTTTTAGGGTCGTGTTAAATTGAACCTGTTACCTTTCCCGGACTACTAAATTGTTATGTATTCAAGGAGCCTTTGACGTGAAATACACAATAAACCGAGCTATGCCACTTTCCCTTCATAACTGGATTGGGAAAATGGCGTTATTAACAAATATAGCAAGGAAAGTTTTAACTATTCAGCGAGCTAATACTTTACTTATGAAAGCTATTCTATTTGAGAAATCTGGATTGGAGAACCTGAAGGTAGGTGAGGTTAAGGATCCCGAACCGGGATCACATGATGTTGTAATAAGGGTAATGGAATCCGGGGTAAACCCCATAGACTACTTCGTGGTGGTGGGAATACCTGTGAGGCCCATGCCACACATCCCAGGGGCGGAGATTTACGGAGAAGTGGAGAGGGTGGGGGATCACGTGAAAAGCGTGAAGCCCGGGGATAGGGTGGTGGTCTATAACAGGGTATTCGACGGTAATTGTGACATGTGTCTCCATGGCAATGAGATGCTGTGCAGGAACGGCGGTATAGTGAGCGTGGTGACTCAGGGAGGCTGGGCTGAGAAGATGCTGGTACCGGAGAAAAACGTGGTGAAAGTGGAACTGAATTCGTCCCTGGCAGCGAGCTTGCCAGTTGCAGCACTCACCCCCTACCATGCGTTAATGGAGGCAGGCGTTAGAGTTGGTAAGGTTGTTGTGGTGTTCGGTGCCTCTGGGAACACAGGCATGTTCGCGGTTCAGCTGGCCAAGAAAATGGGTGCAAAGGTGGTCGCGGTATCCAGAAAATCTTGGCTTAAGGATTTCGGAGCTGACGAGATTGCAGATTACTCCAACGTGAGGGGAGTGGTGGAGAGGGCGACGAAGGGAAGGATGGCCGACGTGGTAATTAACTCCCTTGGGGCCTCAGCCTGGGACTCGTCAATAAGTGTGCTGGGGGCAAAGGGTAAACTGGTCCTCTTTGGCACCTTGACTGGAGCAGAGGTCAAGGTGAACCTGTCAGGAATCTATTCAGCACACGCTGAGATCATGGGAACTACAGGTGGAACCAGGGCAGAGCTCCACGAACTGGTGGAGTTGTGTTCAGATTGCAAGGTAAAGGTGTACAGGGAATACCCTCTAGAGGAGGCAGCCGAGGCCCTCAGGGCACTTAATTTGGAGGGCAGGGATGGAAGGATAATGCTGAAGATTTAGTTGGAAAGGTCTTGAAACAAACGGCGCTATAACGATTTCCCTTTTTCCAACTTCTCCGTTACTCTTGGTAAAACCAGGTAAACGCAGAGGTCTCCACACATGGTGCAGGAACCCAGGGGTCTTTCCTTGTACTGCGTATATATCTGCTTTGCCCTCTCCTGGTCAAAGGTGAGGGAGAACATTTTTAACCAGTTGAGAGATGACCTGGCTAGACTCATCTCCCTGTCTCTCTCCCTAGCCCTCTCCCCAAGCTTCACTATGTCCCCTACATGGGCAGCTATCTTAAACGCTATGAGTCCCTCCTTTACCTGTTCGGGGGTGGGTAAGGAAAGGTGTTCAGCCGGGGTCAGGTAACACAGCATGTCTGCACCGTGGGCCGAAGCTATAGCCCCTCCTATGGCTCCAGCTATATGATCGTAACCAGCTGCCACATCAGTGGGTAGTATCCCCAGTACATAATAGGGAACTCCTCCAGAAAGTTCCTTCTCAAGTCTAATATCCATCTCTATCTGATCCAGGGGCATATGTCCTGGCCCCTCGATCATTACTTGAACTCCCTTCTCTTTTGCCCTTCTGGCCAACCTGGCATTGTTCACAAGTTCCGCAACCTGAAATTCGTCATGAGCGTCTGCGATCCCACCGGGTCTGAGGGCATCTCCGAGGCTCAAGGTGACGTCATATTCCCTTGCAATTTCCAGGAGGTAGTCAAATTCCGAGTAAAGCGGGTTCTCTTGCTGATTGTGAAGGGACCATGCAGCCATTATGGTTCCACCTCTACTTACAACTCCCGCCACTCTTTTCCTCTCCATCAGCTTCTTGGATAGGTCTAAAGTAACTCCCGTGTGAACCGTGATGAAGTCAACGCCGTCACTTAGTTGCCTCCTGATAACTCTGAACAGATCGTCGGGTGTGAAATCAATCACATACTTTCTCTTTGTTACCATTTCGTAATAAACCTGGTAAATCGGTACCGTTCCCACGGGCATCTCAGCACGCTCTATCACCATCCTTCTCAGGGAGTCTATGTCACCGCCGTCCGTGAGATCCATGATGGAGTCAGCTCCATACCTATTTGCTATTTCCACCTTCCTAAGCTCCTCCTCCACGTTATAGTGATCTGTGGACGCCCCAATGTTCACGTTTACCTTGGTAGAAAGTCCCTCTCCTAGGGCGGTGTACCTTTTCAGATTCCTTATCGCATTTTTGAGAATTACTATCCTCCCTGAGGCAACCCTATCCCTTATCTTTTCAGGGGATATTCCCTCAATCTCCGAAACCTTTCTCATTTCCTCCGTGATATTACCGCTTCTGGCTTGGAGAATTTGTGTCATATATAAAGTGGTTATAAACTAGGTTATAAGAATTGTTGGCGAGTGATTGATTTATTCCTGTTAACAAGCCGAATGAAGATCGAGGGTAATCTACTAGTCCATTTTCCATTTTGGACAGCGAACGATATGGAGGTTGGTAAAGCGATTTTACATGAGTTGAAAATGTAAATATCTCAATGATAAATTGTAGTACGAGGATCGAACCAATAAATGGAATTTTACCTTGTTCCTATAATTTTCAGTAGAGGAAGAGAGGATGAAACAGATCATTTAAAGTCCTGTTTCAGGTAGCTAGTTTACGTACTTTCCATTCAGCATAATTTACAATTACTTTCTCCATTGTCGCGCCCTCATCCTGTCAAAAAGATATATCGAAAACTATTAATACGTGAGCATCTGGCAAATCCTATGGATAAGAAAGCACAGGAGACTCTCATTATCCTGATTTCAGTTTCCCTCCTAATTAACTACGTTGAGACCATGGTAGTTCCGGCTGTCCCCAAGATTCAGCAGGACTTTGGCACAACAGAGACCCTGGTGGCATGGGTTACCTCAGCGTTCACAATCGTGGGGGCAGTGGTGTCCCCTGTATTTGGTAAACTTGGAGACCTTTACGGAAAAAGAAGAGTGTATCTCCTATCCATGGTATTCTACACCTTCGCCGTGGTCATGGCAGGATTCTCCCCCAACATCTATTTCCTTATTGCGGCCAGGGCGATTCAGGGACTTGGCTTCGCCATGTTCCCCCTGAGTTTGGCAATCATTACAGACATCCTTCCACCTGAAATGATAGCGACCGCACAGGGGATAATAAGCGGTACCATGGGGATTGGGACCGCGCTGGGCCTCGTGGTAGGAGCTTTCATTGACCAGGACCTTGGCTGGCAGTACGCGTTCCACATAGCCTTCATAATCTCCTTGATCCTGCTCTTCGCCGCGATCAAACTGGTGCCAGAGACAGGGGTTAGGAAGAAGGCGGTGATAGACTACGTGGGGTTCGGAACCCTGACTGCCGGGGTCACGCTCATTCTCATCTACTTGACGCAGGAGTCCAGCTGGGGCTGGTTCTCAATTCAATCGCTCTCCCTCCTGGTTCCAGGTATTGCCTTCCTGGGTTTCTTTGGATGGTATGAGCAGAGAGTCAAGAACCCTGTCATCGAGCTGAGACTCCTTAAGATAAGGAACGTGATGGTTGCAAACGTTGCGGGATTGATCTCAGGTATCATGATCCTGGCCCTGTTTTACGGGATCATCTACTACACTCAGTTGCCCCATCCCTTCGGGCTGGATCTGGATATAATCTCCGCCGGTCTCACACTGGCCCCCTCAACACTGGTCATGTTCGTGGTTGGGCCCCTCCTTGGAAGAATGATAAACAGGGTTGGTCCCAAGCCCATCATAGCCTCGGGTTCCCTGGTGATGATGCTGGGATTCTATCTCCTCATAGTGAACAGGGCAACTCCCCTGGACGTTACACTGGACACCGTGGTGGGCATGGTGGGCCTCCTGTGCCTCATGATACCCATTGTTAACATGATCTCTGTCTCCCTTCCCCCGGAGGACAGGGGTGTGGGGATAGGTATGAACACTCTCATCAGGAATATAGGGAGCGCGGTGGGTCCCGTGATCACCACCTCAATAATGTCCAGCTACCAGGGGGCATTCGTTCTGCCCTTCGACGGTACCTACATGGTGGAGATTCTGCCGAATTCCACGGCCTTCAACCTGATCTTCACCGTGGGAATAGGTATGGCGATCCTCAACCTGCTGATAGCCATGACGGTGAAGAACTACAGGTTCCAGGCCAAACCCATGAAGGAGGTGGTTGCTGAGGCGAAGTGAGCGTCAGGATAGTATCTCGCTCGCTTTAACAATTTTCAGTCCATATTTCCTCAATCTGGAAAAGTGACGGACGTTGTTTGTAACGAGGGTGTTGCCCCGGGATATGCAGATGCTACCTATGATCAGGTCAGGATCGTCAATCAGGTATCCCTCCTTGCGGAGCTCAGCGTAAATCCTTGAGGCAATAAGGATGGATTCGTTGTCCAGACACAGGATCTGAAAGTTCTCCTCTACGTCCCTCTTAAACCCTTCAACGTCTTTTCCCAGAAACGAAATACCTCTCAAAAATTCAAAAAGTGATATACAAGTGGTGTTACTACCTGCGAACCTGTCCTTGAGGCCCTTATTGTAAACAAGGATTAATGCGTTCGTGTCCAAACATTTCTCGCTCTCCACGACTTCCTTCCCTCTCTGGTGAGTTCTAGAAGGATCCTGGCCTCGTCATCGTTCAGTGCAATGGATTCCTTCTCTGAGTCCATGCCCCTGAGCAATTCCCTGAAGAAATCGTCCCAGTTCAGGGTCCTTCCCTCGCTAATCTCCAGCTTCCTTTTTATGAGCTCCAGCTTCCTCTTTGTGTCCTCCCTAACCGATATGGTAGTGTGACCCACATGTAATCATGTAATTATTTAATTATATAAGGATTAGCTTGTCCTCACAAGTTAGCCATCTCGCCCTCACCTCGTTAACGCAGGACATCCACACCGTATCAGCGTCTTGGTTGGGTACGTACTACCCCATCTGAGTTTCCGTCCCAATAATATGACACAATGGTTATAACCTGGTTATTACCCAATTTATATCATGTCAAGTTTCGACAAGTTCGCTGAGGAATACGATTCCTGGTTTACCAAGAACAGGAACGTGTTAATGTCAGAGCTTTTGCTCGTGGAGGAAATGCTCAGGGGAGAGGGGAGAGTGCTCAGCGTGGGTTGCGGCAGTGGACTCTTCGAGACCCTACTGAGAGAGAGGGGAATAGTGATCAATGACTGCGTGGAGCCCTCGGAGATGGGGAGAATTGCTGAGGCCAGGGGACTCAACGTGAGGAAGGGTTACGCCGAGGAACTACCCGTTCAGGAAAAGTATGATACTGTGCTCATGAATGGAGTAATTCATTATCTTAAGGATCCATTGAGGGCTTTGCTCGAGGCCAAAAGAGTCCTGCGAGAGAATGGCCACCTCATACTGTGCTGGGTGACGGGTGAAGGTTCGTATGGATTGCTTTACAGACTCGCCTCAATCCTGGGTTGGGAGAAACTTGAAGGCGTCTCACCCCAATTTCCCTATCCTCTGGAGTTCGTTAAGGAGGCCAAATGGCAAACAGTGGACGAGGTAAGGTCATTGTTAAGAAATGCAGGATTCGAAGAAATTGGGATAATGCAAACCTTGACGAGGCATCCCAAATACTCCAACAGTGAGATGGAGAGGCCCACTCCAGGATATGATAGGGGAGACTACTTATGCATTAAGGCCAGAAATATTTTGTGAGTACTAGTAATTAATCTAGAGGCTGGATAAACTCTAGAAAAGTGTCAAAACTCTTCATGGTAAACCTATAAAAGTTTTTATTGGATAGAGCTCATGAAAAATCCAGTAATAATCAGGACGAAATTACGACTAAATTGCCTTAGACTCCTTTTCCTCAACTTGGAGTCATCTGCTACTAAATAAATTTTATTTTTCCCGCACTTCTAGTAAAACTATTTTACCACGCGATCAGCAGTTTACGGGAAAGACTTCCAGGCTCGGCATACAACCTTCCCAATCGGCAAGTGTTTGTTTGATTTTTACTGATTAGTTACCAATATATAACTATTTGGTGAAAGAACAAATATAAACTATACTATATCGTTATACGGTCCAATAGCGATTTAAAAAGAGCATGTAATGTTAAAGGAGTGTATGCTGACCTTATTGAAAGATTCAATGTAAAAGTATACGATTTATCGAAAAGGACGCATGAAGTGGATTTTCTGTAATCTAGACATAGCCTATGATCTACCATGACCCGACCGAACAATGGCTGGATCCTCGCTTATTAGACGCCACATGAACAGAGGTCAAGAGGAAAATGATCATCAATCATGAGGATGTAATACCGATGAAATTTACTCGGCACAAGGGTATAAAGTCAGGTCCCTCCCCTCACCTATGTTCGATTCTCTCACCCTTTCCAGGAACGTAGTGTGTGACTTTCAGCGATTTACTTCCGCCCCTCTTTTGAACTGTAAAATATGGCTTTAACTCCCTGTGCTTGGGACAGTATCCGAGATAGTAGGAGCTCAATTCCCATTTCCTCATCTCTGTTCTAAAATCCTGCCTTCCTGATTCCTGAAGGTTGTCCAGTGCCTCAGCTATATAACTCCTCACCTCCTCGTCGACTGTGGTAACCTGATAATTCCTGCTCCTTATTCTTATTCCGTCGTTCACGTATTCAATAGCCTCGCTTTTATTCCCTAGCCTCCAGAGTATGACGGCCCGTGTGAGAAAGGTATACGAATATAGCTCGTCAAGGGCCTTCAACGAATACTCTAAAGCTAAATCCTCCCTAACCAAGAGAAAGTTAATCTCGGCCATGGCTCTCCACGCTCTAGTAGAGATTTCTTTAATTCCTTGGTCAATTACCATTTCAAAATATCTTTCCGCCTCCCTAAGATAGTCCCTATCCACCAAACGTAGATATGACTGGTTTAAGAGGAATTGCCCCTTGAAAAGCAAGAGAAGGGGATACTCGTCCGTATTCCTAGTTTTCTCAATTTGTAAATCAAGTAATCTCAAGAATTCTGTTGAAAAGTTCGAGTTTTTGTAGTTTTGCGATATCCATGTTATTAGCGAGTTTAGGCTGTGTAGTTTCATCAATCTTTTTATCCAATCATTTGTGTGAACTTGCTCGTTCTCTCTCCTATTCTCATTCAGGCATAAATTCATGTCAAGTAGAGCCTCCTCAGAATCCGGATCTATAACTAGGGCTCTCCTGAAAAGGTGAAGTGCCTCATTAATGTGACCATTGGAGCAGAGGATCTTCCCTGAGGCAATGAGAGGTTCAGAGAACACCGGTTCAAGGTCCATGAAGGCATTAATCAAGGCAATTTGATCCCGATTCATGAGGATAATACTGTGTTTTCGATTAAAAACATTACTTGGATTTTGATCTGTCGTTTACTCACAGAATTTACTTACCCTGATTAACATCAAAATCAAAATCTTAATCAAATAATGGGTAGAGACGGTCAATTTCACATTTAGGGATCCGTTCTTGAGATTCTATTTTCAATTGCGTGGAAATATCTAGTTAACGAGTATAAGATACGATTGATCGGCATTAATTAGTTATGCCGTAATCTCAGGTAAGTTTGGGTCCAATGTTTCAGGTGTTCTACACATGAAGGTGGATGCGTTGTGTTTTCACAGATGTTATATTGATCTTGATTACTGTAACGGGACTTACTCATTTCATTTTTATGAAAGATTCTGCTATGCATTTCCAGGCGGTGAAACCTTTTGCACATGTGTACAAAAATCTTTATAAGGACAGATTGTACTTAACTTCACCTTCGTTAAATTAGACTAATGAGAACTTCCTCTTTTAAGGTCGCACAGTACAGACTTAGTTAGGATTAAAACTTATAAATAGAAAAGGGAGATTGCAGTGTGGACAAATGGGAAAATAGAAATTAAATTAAAGTAGTGAGATAACTGAGATAAGGATGAGCTAGTAAGAGATATTTCTGTTATGTTCGGTATCAGGTTACGATAAGATGGGTGATGGATTATTGAACGCATCGAATGACTTCCTAGTACTAATCTTAGGTGTTATCATATCGATTCTTTTCTTCATTTATGAACGTAGAATAAGCCAGGGAAGTCCCAAGACTTTCCTTGACATATCGACCGTTCTATCTGCGATTGGACCAGTGTTGAAGCTCATGCCAGTGGGAGTGTTAGAGGTTGGTAATGCTTTTGATTTGGGAGATGACTATCCTGCTATTATCATCTTGATTATGTTCATCCTTGATTAGTGTGTGAAGTATTTGAATGAATCACATCAGGATTAAGGCTTACCTGAGCCATGGTGTCACGATGGATAAGGCTTAGTTTTCAGAAAATCCACACACTAATCCTTAATAGATTTATTTGAGAAAAATGGATGTGGCAGGAGATAAATCTCTTCAAGAGTTGGTGAAGACTCATGGTACTAGAAAGTGGTTAATACGGAGGGACTAATCAAGATGTCTTCCACTGCATGCCAGCCTTCCGACGTAACCTAAGCATGAATCCCTTTATAGCGTCTGATTGAAAGTGTCGTTATTTTACAGGATTCCTAGTGTGTAGAGTATCTTTTAACTAACGTAGCAAATTTCCTTTCAATTCAAGAATTGGTAAGAGTCACATTACCTTAATTACAACTTCACAAACTGGTGAGTTTCCATCCTGTGAAAACGTCTTCCTGGAATTTTCGGAAAAATGAGAGCCAATGGGCTTAGATATCAGACGAAAAGACATATGTATGGAGTTTTTGTAAATAAATAGATCTATATTTCAGTTAGCTAATGGTTCCCGATCAATGCTCTTTGCGTTGGGATTTTACATATGTTGGAAGAGACGGAATTAATACTACATGATTTCGAATTATCGGTCCTTAACACATTATGGATTAATCTAACTTACCTTTAGAAAGCTTAAGTGATTCCAGAATAGTCATAGAAGTCCGGACTAGTGTGGAGGAGTCCATCTTATGCTGTACATATTCATGCCGGGATTTTTCATCTCAAGGGTGAACATGTTGAGATCACCTCTAAACACGTGATCTTGGTCAATCTTACTAAAAACGAGCGTATTATCTGGTTTCCTCATCGTGGTATATGCATCAACACTTCTCGGTTTCCATGGTAAGGATACTGATAACTTGACGTAGAGGGTAGGACTGGTCACCGCTACTCCCTCTGATGAAAAGTCTATGTTGTATTTTCGCCTCAGTTCCTCCACAGTCGTCCCATAGTACCTACCATCCCAAGTTGAGTAACCGTAACTTACAAACTCTCCGGGCTCAAGAGGGGGATCGAAATTTATGCGAAGTTCCACGTTCTGACTTCTCTCTACTATCTCCCATCTGCCTGTAACTCTCCTTTCGTGAATGTAATTTACAATCTTCACCTTGCCCAATCTCAAGACCTTGGGTGATTTTGTGTAGTGATACCTATGTATAGCGTGGTACCTAGTGGAGATGGGAACTAGAGAAACAAACTCCTTTTTAGTTCTATAGCTCCTGTCCCCCTTCTCGGACATGGAGACCTTGTGGACAGTGTAAGTGAAGAGAACTTCACTACCTAGCTCATATGCCTTACCCTTAACTATCTTCTCATCCCGTATCTCAATTACACCTAATTGTGCCAATGATTTAATCAGGTCGTCAAGATGTTTATTTGGCCTCCCAGCAATCACGTCCTTCTTCACTTCTCCTTCAAGGTATAACCTGTGAAGAAGTCTTGCCAGGAAAATCTTATGGCTTGAAGGCCTTTCCATTATTTACTCTATGAGTTGATGGCGAAAAACTTTACTATCTAGATTGGAGAAGCCTTATGATCTTCATGTGTAGTGTGCTTGTTCTGAGTAACTTTTGTGATATCAGAAATTCACTTAAACCATGCGAACCTCAACATGCTGTGAGGGCGTTACACGTGTTTAGAACAGGTTTGCTTTCCTCTTTTTAGCCGGTCACGGACCAAGCATGATTTCATTTAATTTCTAGATACTGAAAAATGTTTCCATTAAGAGTAAGGCATAGTCTTGGCTTTACGTTATACAGTTCATACCTTTCATTTTCACTGAAAATTCATAAGATTTTGAATCACCCTATAACTTTTGAGAGCAATAACGACAGTGGTAACAGATCTGTAAGCAGTAATAAAAAATGGAATAATATTTTATGGATTTTAAAGTATAATTTCCCTGAATCTCCTGTCCAGATGGTAAGCAAAATTGCAAGAGCTCAGTCGTCAGGATCATTAGTAGTCTCTTGCACGCAGGTAAAACTTAGGAAACCTTTTGGACGAACATAGAAATTCTAGCCATAGAGGTGCTCAAAGGGTAAATCGAAATACCTTCTTTACGCTGGATATTTGTGCACAATCCTTATAATTGGGTAATACGTAAGGAAGTAAGTGATCACTAATGGCGAAGAAAAGGACAACCCATGATATCGTCAGGGATATGCTAGAGTTGGCCCGCGATGGAATAAGAAAGACAAATCTGATGATAGGGGCCCGAATAAGCTTTGACCTGTTGAAGAAGTATCTCTCCTTATTGGAGTCCGCTGATCTCGTCAAAGAGGAGAACAGGATAATACGCCTAACACCTAAGGGAGCGGTTACTTTACAACTCTTGAATAGATTGAATTTACTTGAGAGGGAGGAAGAATATCTGAGAAGGAAGCTCAGTGAGATGATCCCAGGAGATGTGGAAGACTCCCTAGAAACCATGAAGCGAGTCCTAGACGATACAGGGATACCCTATGATGCAGAAGGAGATTCGCTCATGATTGGGAAGATAGAGATCTGTAAGGAGATAGAGTGCGGAAAATCCATCTTTGTGGATAGGCCAAGAATTAAGGTTGGAAAGAAGTTCTTGGTCTATAGTGACGGTAAGAGTGTCAAGGTGATTAAGAATAATTCTGAGTCGCTTAAGAAGATGTTTAATGGAGTACAGGAGGAGTAGGACCGAGAAGACAAGTTTAACCATTATTTTAAATTTGATGTTACAGATTTTTCCTTTCGGCCTAATAACCAGCTGGTGCAATGGTTGGCTAACCCCACATTGTTGTGTATTTGAGGAGTCTTTAACTGTGTGTGGATTTTCTGAAAACTAAGCCCTTATCTATCGAGACACCATGGCTCATCCAAGCCTTATCCTGACGTGATTCATTCAAATACTCCACACACTAGTCTTTAGCGTGAAATACACAACAAACTGAACTAGGTCCAATGGTTTAATCTTTTTGTTCATGAAGAGAGGGCTATCATGGGAAACTTAGTTTGATTGAAAGGATTTACTGTGGTAGTCATTTGCTTACATTTCAGTCTCCAAAGTCCAGAGAGTGTAAGATAACCATCCACTACTTGAAACGTAATTCGCGAAAACTAGTCCGCGACCTGCCTAAGGTTAGCCACTACATGTTGCAGTAGATGATCTTCAGTTATGGGAAGCCTTTTCATGGGACCATTCCTTTCAACCTCAACAGAGATATCCAAGTTTCTGAAACCGGAGGTGCCAATGAACCTGATCCTGTAAATTATTCCTTTATTATTATTGAAAGTGTATAGATACTCGTTGAAGGAAAGGTTTAGATTAACTAGGAATTTCTGGTGAAACTCAAAGATAGAAAACTCCTGAGGTTTCTCACTGGGATAAAAGAGGGCGGTAAGCTTTCCGTCATTCTTAACCAGGTGAAAGTGGAATGTGAGAGGGACGACGAACTCAGGCTTCATTAGAAACCTTCTAATTGATTGGTCTACCTGGATTCTCTCGTTTACAAGCACCTTGATCACCTGGGGAAAATTAACAAATGAGTTTTAATGTAACGTGAGGGTAAGAATATCTTTTCCTTGCCGTTATACCTATTTTCTTGTAAACTAATGAGATTACTAAAGAGGTAGCGGAGATAATTAATTGTGCTCCTAACCTTAGCGAAACATCGAGTTACCTTGCACTCCCTTCCTTCTAACTCACTGAGTGGACCCACATAATAAAATGGTTTCTATTCATTAAAAACCTTGCCATATTTGTTTAGCATTGTTACAATAATAGTCTAAACCAGGACATTTCAGTGGCTTAATCGGTTTTGTCTAAGGTAGGTTCTCCTGTGGGTAATATTCAATCTATTGTAAACTAGAAAGGTGGGCATTTTCGGGTAGTCTCCACTGACTATATAGAAGATCCAATCCTCATTTTCTATCCCGATTGTAAATGATTAGTCAAACAGACGTATTATCATTGTCGTGGTTATACTTGTCAAAGTTCATAGTGTCATCATATTGGCATATTTTAAGGTTTAAGGAGTTCGATGCGAAGTCGTGAAGCCGTAAAACAAATTTATGCAAGTTTGACGGCACTATGTCAAAGTTGTATAGTTTCATTCTGTGATACAGTGACTTTATACCTAGCTCCACTATTAAAATACTCTGACATGACGACACTATGGTACAGTCTAAGAAACCTTCTTATCATGGGCCTGGGGTTATGATAGAATAGTTAGAATGAAAAGTAACGTAAAACAACCAGATTTTCCACGGGATGATGACCTCGGATATGACGACTAAGACTGTACCTTCAGTTCTCCAATTGCTGTAGTAAGTGTCCGTAAGCCTCTATTTAATCTGCTTAAGCTCTCTTCTTATTTGCGAAATTTCTCTAGTAATAAAGACATAACTTATAATAAAAAATAAGAATAGAAGAGACTCGAAAAAAAGGAATATTGTATTGCTGACACCCTCGATTAAACCTGGATATAACGTTATAAATCCAGAGAAAAGTATGGATAAACTGGAAAGTGTAACGAAGAAAAACATAATATCCCTTACCCTTCTCTCGACAATTTCAAGTTTGTATGTATCCTTAGCTGAATTTAGGAGTGTCTCAATTTCTTTTATTACTGGGCCAATTTTATTATATACCGTATCGGCGACTTCCCTGGCCTCCACCTTTCCCCCTTTTATTCTAAAGAAGACTAGAACTTCCTCAAGGAGATCTGCAGTGTTGCCTGTGAAGAATTTACTTACTTCGTCAATGAAATTGGCTATAGCCAGCATCCTGTATTTTTCCCTTATCCTTCGCAGATATACTATGAAATCCCAATAGACCTTTATCACTACTAGCGAGAAGAGAATTGTGATAATAAAAATGATAATCGAAATATCTTGAAAAAACATTATTCTCCCTAGTCAGTGTTATGATGGTCCTTCTCCTCTCTGCGCTTATCAACGTCGTAAGACAATTGCCTCAACCTCTCAGATACCTGCTTAAACTCTTCCCTTGCTTTCAAGAACCTCTCTAGATCTTCAAATCGCTTCAGGTCATTTTCAGTTATACGACGATTATCCCTGGTGAATATTGTGACTCCCCTCTTTTTTTCTGTCTCTTCCAAAAAACTTGCCTCCCTTCTTCGTAGTATCTTCTTCAGGCATTTCATAAGACGATTTCCTCAGACTCTCAGATAGCTGCTGAAATTCTTCCCTTGCTTTCCGGAACTTCTCTAGATCTTCAAGTCGCTTCAGGCCGTTTTCAGTTGTATGATAAAGGATTCCATCAAAGCTAATATACCCTTGACCTTTAAGTTTAGAAATATACTTATTTGCTAATTCATAACTTAAATTAGCTTTATACATTAATGCGGTCTTCCTTATACCGTTTTTACACGCGGTAAGTATATCGTACTCTATATCATACTTGGTCCTCTTTTTTCTTGGTAGGAGCATACTATATTTGATTACAGAATACTTATAACCCTTATGTGTAAAATGGATGCCTATTTTCTATATTGATTCAAGGTTGGTCTTCTATTTTTGAGCTCCTGTGTAGATTGAAGCGTTCAAATGATAACCAAAGCGAATCTTATTTTCAGATAAGAAAGGATAGTTTGTGGAGTTTCTGAAGAGCTAACCTTAAAGATGTATAGTACCCATGATAGCAACCCTCCGAGAAGATTAGATACACGAGAGACTGTCCAGACTGAGAAAAATTCAACGAGAAGTCATTGAGTTTCGAGGTTTTCGCCGAATCAGAGCAAAGCATTAGTTTAAGGTGCCATGAATCACGTGAAGTTACTGGGCCTTCCATGGAATTAAGATGACTACTTAATTCAACTTATTTATTTATACTTTTCTATCAAAATAAGCCGAATTCTGTGCTATCCGGACACCCTCACGAGGGATTTGGGGAAGTACGACGAGAACCTAGTGACCACGTACGAGATGTTCCCGTTTCTGTTTTAATACTGGTACGAGCTTCTCAAGGAGGA
>NZ_JAKNCW010000016.1:0-49464 GCF_022064045.1 Metallosphaera javensis (ex Hofmann et al. 2022)
TGCTTAAAACCCTTTACCTTGAGGTGGGTGATACCAAGAAACTGTTCAGCCTGAGGTAAGTTCCGAAAAGTGCTACACATGCTCCATTGAAATCTTCAGATCTAGCTTGCGAAGCAGTGCCAGGTAACATCCCTCACTCAGTACCTCGATTCCTGCTATCACGTTGAGAGCCGATAGTCTGGTAAGATACTCCTTGATCCTATCCCTTAACTCAAGAACCCTCTCGCATCCAACCCTCCTTGCTATGTAAAGTAGAGTAATGCCTGAATCCATTATATCGACGTAACTATTGTCCATGAACCTGATCCTCACTCCCCTCTCTATATTCTCAAAACCTCTTGTGGGCATTCCATGTTCCACAAGCAGTCTGCTCAGCAGTTCGGCCTTGTCCATTGTGAAAATTGTATTGTTATTCATTTATAATCATTCCTATAGTGAGTCTTGATAATAGTCGTTGACTGTCTATTACCATACTACCTATGAAGTGGTTCCATACATTTTTCGTTGCCAACGCAGATTTACACTTACCGGACCATGATACTGGTTCTTAGACCACGGAGATAAGGTGAGTTACTTGGCGTTCATGTAAGCTACCAATCATCTGGGCCAAGCACTCCGTTCAGGAAGGGATTAGAAACTATCTCATCCCTCAACGTGGATTTCTCTCCATGTCCCGGAAATATATCCGTGACCTTCATGGTTTTAATCTTTTCCAGAGTGGCCCTAAGGGAGTCCCTGTCACCTCCTAGATCATATCTCCCTACGGTTCCCTTGAAGAGGGTGTCTCCAGTGAACAGAGATTGCTCCACAAGGATGGAAGTGCTTCCCATGGTGTGACCTGGAGTTGAGATAGCCATTGCCGTAAGGCTACCTATCCTTAGTTCGGCACCGTCGCTCAATTCATCGTCAGGTTCTGGGGGAAGTTCCTTCCAGTCGTAATAAAGTGGCATTAGATCAACGTCCTTTAGGTTCATGAGGAACCTTCCCCCAACTCTCTTCAGGGATTTCACTCCCAACACATGATCGAAGTGGCCGTGAGTGGCAATAATGTACTTGAGGCTGAGATTATTGCGCTTCAAGAACTCTATCACCTGTGAAGGATCACCTCCAGGATCAATGACCAGTGCCTCTCCACCATCCCATAAAACGTAGCAATTGGTATTGAGAGGGCCCAACACAAATGTTTTAAGATTCATAAGTTAAGTTGGAATTCTAAAAAATAAGTGTGGCTTTAGACTGTGAGCTCTTCAGTGCGAACTCAGAGACTCCCCCAACCTTCACCTTATACACGAAATCCTCCTCATGTACTCCCTTGACCCTCATTCCGAACTCGCAGGCCGTTATCTCCAGATCCTCTCCGGCCAGTTCCACGAGGTTATCAAGATAGTACTTTAATGTTTTAGTCCCATTGAGCATAATTTTTTCTGATTCTGCTGTGAGTGCCCTTAACGCATCCATGGTGAAGAACATGTATATCCTGTTCCCGCTTGAGGCGTAACCTATTGCGGTGATTACTCCCATCATCATCTTCTCCTGATCGCCTGAGATCATCATGAATGAGTACATTTCGGTCATGATCCAGCCTCCTTAGACTGAACATACTTTACGAGGGAGACCCAGAACATCATCAGACCAACGTAAACCACAACGTAACAGATCCATGTAGTAGCCTCAAGATATCCCTGCAACTGGTCTGGGGGAACATAAACTAGGAAATTTGCCTTGCTGAGTGCAATGTTATCTGCTCCTGTTAGGTAAATCTTGCTGAACTGATACCAGGCAATGGCGAACAGTGAAAGCACTAAGGGTCCTATAACCCTTCTCACGGGGTAGGGTTTTGCCTTGGACTTGGATTTCTCCATTTCCTCCATGCTCTCACCTACAGCTTTTCCTGTACCTTCACGGCTAGGTAAACTCCTGCCAGCATTCCTCCCAGGAAGATGTAGCCGTCATAACCCAGTTGTCCAAAGTTGGTCCACATTAAACCAACGTTGCAACCCAGGGCCATCCTCACACCTATTCCAACAAGCATGCCTCCCACGAATCCTATGGCTAATCTCTTCCTGTCCTTGGGTATCCTGATCTTGAAGTCACCGCTCAGGAAGGAAGCAGAGAAGGCGCCTACGCACAGCATCACCACCATAAGGGTGCTGGGGTCAACTATGGGAAGAGAACTGTTGAACCAGGGAGTGTTGGTGAACAGGTTAATTCCAAGGGGCATGAGAATGTACTCGAAGAACCTCCCTCCATCCGAGGAGGTTATCACCAGGTAGTTAAAGGTATATCCTGCCCCCACTATGAACACGAAGATCATGTCCAGGGCCAAGATAACTGTGGAGAGATTTGTGCCATAGGGTTTTTTGAGAAGCAACATATCCTTAGCTTCTTGCTTCAGTCTCAACCCAGAGGGAATTGAGGGCGCGGATGGACCCGGCAATCCCGGTAATGCCTTCATCCCAACAGCGCTCAGTCCAGGTCCCTTCATGCTCACTGACCTGCCCCACTTGCTTCTCGTCCTCATTTGAAGATAAATTCCCAGAAAGAGAAGAGGAAGGGCAACTATCATCGTGGTAATGTAGACTGACATGTTGGAAACGGAGTGGAAGAGAACGTAGGGCAGGTACTCCACATAGCCCCCTGCACTGGTGGAGAGGATCCCGTTCTCCATGGTGTAGGACTGGAAGGGCCAAATGGCCACCGCAAAAATGTAGGTTCCAATCATCATTCCAAACAGCTCAATCCAGTTCTGTACGTAACCGCTACTGGCCCTATAGAGCATTGAAAGGTTGCATCCACCCGCCAATGCAGCTCCAAAACCGAAGATGAATGAACCCACGAGTATGTACCATCCTGCAAAGTAATTATTGAAGTATTGATCCACAGGGGGAATGAGACCAAAGGCCACAAGTAGCCCGGTTCCCAGGGCTGTTAGTCCAAACAGGATGAGAAGTGCCCCAAATCTCTCAAAGCTCTTTGTGGTGAAGATCGAGGTCATGGCATTCACAAAGCAGTAATTTCCCCTCTGGGCTACCCAGCCCAGGATGAAACCGCTCAATCCAAACAGCCCAAATATGAGGGCCCAGGACTCCGAAAAAACGGGTTGAAGTATCATTGATGGAGTTGCCAACCCTATCCCACCTTTAGAATTCTGAACCTGTAAACGTCACCATCCTTCAGTACCACATAGGGATAGCCCATGTTCTTGCAAAGGGACGGTAACGTTACATCCACAGCGGGCTGGTGGTCCGTTATTACCTCCAGGACCTGACCAGCCTTCATCTTCTTCAATTTTTTGCTGGCCATCATCTCAGGTACGGGGCAGGACTCTCCAATCACGTCAAGTTGATCGTCCGGTTCCTTTATCTTTAGGGGCTCGGATGACATCATATCACCAAGATCATTTACGTCAGGATTCTTTTAAGTTATGCTCTTTTTTAAACGGTTTTTTAAATAGAGTAAAAATTTAGTAAATTAGAAGATAAAGTATCACGATCGCGTATATGAGCGTGCCAGCTATGGCCCAGGGTATGGGATTCTGGAGGAGCTTGAGTCGTGATGAGATAACACCGTCCAGCGAGAACTGACCTGGTCCCTTCCACACAAGGTAGAGGTTAAGGAGCATGAGGAGGAGGTTGATCCCGTACTCCTCAGCCCCGGTCCAGTAGGCGGACAGGAAATAGATCAGGTTCGTGTAGAGGGCAACAGTGCTCGCCAGTCTAGACATGAATCCCAGGAGGGTGAGAATCCCAAAGCTTATCTCACCTATCATAACCAAGACACCTACGGTGTAGACGTGCGGGAAGACCACCGTGTAGAGAAAGCCCCTGATGGGGGAACCCTCGGCTAGGTATTGAACTGTGAAACCTATGTATGACGTGGAACCTGGATTAAGGAAACCTGGATTGAGGAGTTTATTGAGCACGCCGGCATCCAGCCAGATTGAGGCGACAGCTATCCTCAGGATCAGTCTTTCTAGGCTGGATTCATCTCTCAGGGACTTCAAGGCTCATCGACCTCTTAACCAGTTGAGAGGATATAACCATTATCTGCCAGATTCCCACACCTAAGAGTACCATCCCGGTTATTGTGGGAGAGAGCAGAAGGATTGCCTGAAGGATTCCTCCTGTCCATGCCCCTGCTATGAAGGTTCCGTACTTCCATGTAATTCCCTTGGTCAGGGCAGGATATGAGCCCGAAAGGAGATACAGTAACGAGTTCATAGCCGTAGGCGATAGACAGCATATTCCAGCAACGGTTCCGATGGACGGTATCGAGGCTGTCAGGAAACCAGCAGTAGTGTTAAGGGTTCCCATACGAAGTGACTTGGGAACTGCCCATTTCATGGTTGAACTGGAGACGTAGAGAAGAGACATAACGTAATATGAGAAAATGAGTGACAATGTCAGGACCAGATCATTAAGCGCCCCCAAGAGCAAGAGGGGAACGTTAAGTACCAAGTTCCCAATCATGGGGATACCTTCTCCCTGATACGTTATCGCCGTGAGTCCGGTGAAGTAGGAGCTCACGTTGAGATTGGGAATCAGGAGCAACCCAGACACTATCAGAAAACTGATGTAGTAAGCAGGCACAAACACCACCACCATGCCTCTCCCAACCCCGTCCCTAAGCGTGGCCCTGAGAACGGCTCTCAATCTCATGGGCCCATGGACCAGAATAAATCTGCCCTTTCTGGCTCTATATAGGAAAATTCCCGCTAGGATGGAGCCCACTAGATACGCGATCACGAACAGAAGAAAAGGTTTGATAAAGGTAATCTGGCCCGTATCTGCAAGTGGAGAGTACCATACATCAGCAACGCGGATACCGTTAATAACCACGGGTAAAAATACTGTGGCATTAAAAAATAGAAATACGTAGAAAAAAGGATTAACTGGTCTCATACGGACACCTTAGCAGTGGAGTCCAGTTACGGGAGGTAACATGACCTGATCCACGAGGTAGGTTCCCATACTTTGAGTTATGGGTATCACAATGGCAGGTGCGGTAGTCAGGGGTAGGGTGTAGGACACTGAGAGCGTCGACAGGGAAATCAGAACTATCATGCCTCCAGCGCTTACGCTTCCATGAATGACTACGTATGCATAACTTCCACCTGGAGTGATTTCTATGTCCGCCAGACCGGGAGGCGAAATTTGTGGCAGAGCTATCTCCTTCACTATCTGGAAGTTGGATGTAGAGATCACCACCACAGTGTCATTATTGCTGGGCGCCTCAAGGTAGTATTGACCGTTGGGGGTAAAAACGCCTCTTTGAGCTGTTAATCCCTTGGGCATTTGTACCATTCCCATCAGCTGAAGGTTAGGTAAGGAGTAGAACCCTACCGAGTCATTGCCCGCAAACTCAACCGCAACCATCGTGCCCTGCTCATTGGGGCTTAACATGTAGGGCTGGGAGCCTAGGCTAGTGGGTTTCACAAGTATTACTGAGCCATTGGTTGCACTTACTATATCAATACTGTTATTGAACCTCATGGGTATCAGAAGTTCCGTGCCATCTGGAGTCCATCTTACGTCACATGGATAATATGTCTTGCCTGTGGGTGAAACAAAGGTTTCTTTCCATACAGTCTGTAGGGTCTGCATGTTAATCACGAGAACTTCACCTGACGGACCATCCGCTATGGCCGCGTACTCGCCGTTTGGAGAAATTGCCACTCCAATGAAACCCGTAGAAGATCCCACCTGTAGGGTTTTGACTACCTTGAAGTTGGTCGTGTTTATTACGAAAACGGTTCCGTTATTCAAGGGCATGAACATGTACTTCAACGAAGCTCCAACCGGTACTTCCTCCCAGTAATACACCTGTGTGGGAACACTAGTGGAAATGTTCTCCACCCTCTGGAAACCTAGGAAACTCTGACTGCTACTGAAGGGGTTGAGTACCTGGGCTATCCCCTTCTGAGTCAGGGCGAGGAAATAGAAGTTATTGTTCGGAGTTGAGGTAGAGGTGGTACTGGTGCTCGAGGTAGAGGTAGTCGTGGTACTGGTGGTGGTACTGGTGCTCGAGGTAGAGGGGCTTGTGCTACTTCTCATCATTATGTAAGCTGCCCCAATTCCCACAAGAAGGATCACGACTATTCCAACTATTAACAACATCTTATAGTTCATACTCTCTCATTCATAAGGAATCCTAGCATCTTTTAAAAATAGCGTATTTATAACTAGTTTCTATCTTTTGCTTTATTTTTTATTAAATAGTAATAACCAGGTCAACTTCGTCTATGACCGCTTTGTAAAAGTCCGGGAAACATCCGATTTTACAAGAGGAAATGAGCCTATCTGCAAGGTTTCTCATGTAAACGCATTGGTCGCAAGCCTGAAGGTATATTCCCCTCATGGCTAGAGCCTCTAACCTCTGTCCCAACGGATTATCCCTCATGGGAATGTAGACGTTATCGTGGATGAAGAACATTCCCTTCACATCCACCCCGTGTCTTCCCTCCTCAAGCTGCGGTACAATCATCTGGCCCAGGATATAGGATCCCAGGTTGGACTCAACTATGTATGCTACCCTCTTCAATCCCTGACACCTTGGCTAGTTCCTTACCCAATCTCTCCAGAAGTGGGTTGATCTGTAGTCCCTTCACTTTCCCAAGGACATCCCTCCACTTCTCGGGGGGAACTCCCTCCTCTCTAGCCTCTAGGAGTGCCTCTAACCCTATGACCACGAGCGGGCACTCAGATGACCTGTACCTTATCTCATTCCCCCTCTCGTATACCTCAAACCATCTCTGATCGTCAAGACTGACCCTCTTCACCAGTCTGAATCCCTTCTCGCCTTTGAGGGCATAGAACCTTCGCATGAGGAAGTCAGATGCGTACTTCCTCTCCACAACGCAACCACAGGAATCTTTCTTGACCATACTTTTTAAGATTATTTGCTTATTTATAAATGTTTTGAATATCAATGATTTAAATGATAAATCATTCATATGTTCATGTGGGGGTTAGCCACAGTCTTGTCGACGGGATAATTTCAGGCTAGGCTAAGATTGGCGCACTGCATGAGCACGGGGGATTACACCCGATTGGCGACGCCGATGGTCACGCTGAGCTATTTCTTCTTTCACTGATCAAAATCTTATATCCCTTGATCTAACCTTACATTGATAATAAAAAATACTTATATATCTGAAAAACTAATTAATAATGTGGAAACTTCGGTTGTATTAAGGGTCAGGGAATTTCAGCAACTCCTGGATGTGGAGAGATACCACAGGCTTTACATGCTATCTGACGTCAGGAGGCTGAGTTGGGGCTACTCTGCCAAGTTAAAGCTGGGCAAGATATCCTTTCCAGTTCTCGTGAAGGTGGGAAAGAATACCTTGGATCTATACGAGGAACAGGGTAAGTTCATGGTCCATATGGAGTTCATGGAGGGGGATAACATAAAGGTGAGGATAAAGGTCGAGGCGTCAAACGAGATGGTGAAGTCCTCCCTGGAGGAGGGAATTTCTAGGAACTTAAATGAGTACGCGGAGTCCATATGCAAAATGGGAAAGGGGAGAACTCAGGAACCCATAGCGCTAATCTCCATGATGAAGCCCTTCGTCAGGAGACATCTGGACGTCAGGGGCGAGCAGTGTCCCATTCCTGAGATTGCAGCCAAGAAGGAGCTCACCAGGATGAGACCTGGGGAAGAATTGGAGATCCTGGTAGATCATCCTGCCGCCGTAGATGTGACGCTTCCCGAGGTTGCGAAGCTAATGAATTGCAAGTATGAGATCTACAACATGGGTGATTACGTTTCCTTTGTGATGCTAAAACTGGGCGATCCCATAATGAACAAGAATTATCTTCAGGGGTTAATCCATCGTGAAAAAATACCAGAGATGATGAGGGACATGGGGTTTGTGGCCTTCCTCTACTCCGTGTTTGATAGGGTCGTTAAACAGGTCTCCACGGATGGTCTTTCCCCAGAGATCTTCAGGTATGAAGGCCTCACCTTGATCACATCGGCGTCCATAGGACGTGGCTGGTTAGCGGTGGCACTGGTGGAGGACCAGAGGGTTCTGGGCATGATGCTGGACATCAAGGGAGAAAGGTACTGGAATGAGGAGGCCTTAAACATCATGAACAAGGTGAAGGGAATAGGGAACGCCTTCTATCTGAAGCCCGGTTCAGCCTAGGGCCTGCTGTTGCAGACTGGCAACCTCCAAGGACTCGTTAGGCCTCACTGTTCCGTTGAGGACAACTAGGATGATGTAGTTCTTGTAGTAGGCGTAGAGGTACTGGTAGTGGGTGGAACCCACGCATATGCCGTTAAACTGGCCCGTGACGTTCCTCACTGACCAGTTCAGATCCCTATAGATACTCCCTATCAAGCTCACAACCTTTGGAAGGTTAGATGTTGACGCGTACTGGAATACTAGGATTGTCAGGTTGACCTCCGGGGAATAATAGGAGGCGTAGAGCGTCCTCATTGAGCTATTGGATAACATCTCTATGATGGGGGATACTCCCGTGGGGTCACTTATGTAACCTTCATTGACCAATGTCCACCTACCGCCCAGTTTGCTGTCCAGGGCCGAGGTGGAAATGAATTTCCCGCTGGAGGTGTGGAGGACCATAACAAGTGATATGACGGAAACTGCAACAATAATCACCATAAACGCCAGGATCAGTAACTTCAGTTTCATCTGTGCTCTTCGGAGTTCCCATTTTTATGAATTACCGTCATAGTGGAGTTGAAGAGGGGTTTGGGTCTCATTGAATTTCAACTTTGTATTCAATTCTCGACCCTTGGAGTTCACCGAAGTCGCGGATTGAACCGCTCATCCTTCTCACTCCCATTAGGGGGATAACCCCACTCACCTTACGGTGAGGAAACCCCCACATCTTATGTTTCTTTTTCCTTCCCCCACCACTATTCGGGAATTTATCATCCACATCTAGGGTAGGGATCTAAGAAATATATTGAATGCAGAGTATTTAAACTTCACACCTTTATGGAAACAGTTTTCAACGGCTTGGGAAGCCTATAGCGATGGACCAGCAGAGGAGCTAGTTAATATTTAATCGAAAGTTTTGATACTTGGTTATGAAACGCAGATCTCAGCTTTACGTTCCCGGCATTAATGAACGCATGATCTTGAAGAGCTTGGAGATTCCGGCAGACTCCATCATATTTGATTTAGAGGACTCAGTCCCTCCGGAGGACAAGGAGAAGGCGAGGGAGTTACTTAAGAGATCCCTCTCAGCATACTCATGGAAGGGAAAGGAACTATGCGTTAGGATAAATCAGCTGACCACCAAGGACGGATTGAGGGACCTCCTGTTCGTTTCAGATCTGCCCGTTGACGTTGTCCTGATTCCCAAGGCCGAGGGCTCGCTGGATTTCGTACACAAGGTTACGGGAAAGTTGCTTGAGCCCATAGTGGAAACGCCCAGGGGTCTGATGGAGATAGAGGATCTGGTCAGGTCTGAGGGCGTTGTGGCAATTTCTTACGGCGCAGCAGACCTGGCTCTTCACGCCCAGGGAGAGATAAGAGGGTATGAGGGGAACATATACGTCATGACCAGGGTAGCAACATCAGCCAGGGCTTATGACGTAGATCCCGTGGATAAGGTATACTTCGATCTGAAAAACGCAGAGGGCTTCAGGGCAGAGGCTAGGACGGCGAGGAGCTTGGGCTTCTCGGGGAAACAGGTGATTCACCCCAGCCAGGTGGAAATTGCCAATTCGGTGTTCTCTCCATCCAGGGAGGAGCTGGAATGGTACAGGGAAATAGTGGAAAGTTATGAAAGGGCCATGAAAGAGGGAAGAGGAGCGATCAGGTTAAGGGATCAGCTCGTGGACCAAGTTCACTACAAGATAGCGAAGAGGTATCTGAAGGATTACGCCAACACGGAGTGACTTGGTCCCACCTCCAAATACTTCTCTGGGGCTATCCCATATTGTTGTGTATTTAAGGAGCCTTTAACGTGAAATACACAACAAACCAAGCCAGGCCCCTTCTCTCAGATCACTCCTTCTTGGTTTCGCTCAATGTTTTCCTTAAACTCCATGGGTCTAGGCATCTTTGTTAACGCCATTCTCTTTATGAACGTTTCCTTATCCTCTATCGCAAACAACTGATTGAACCTTCTCTCGAATCCTATTGTGGAAACAGGTTTTCCGCTAATTCCGAATCCGCAGGCAGAGCCTGAGGTATGAGCCGGGTAAATCTCCACGTAATCTGGAAGATCCTTTAATTTTCTTAGACTATGGAATAACTGTTCCTCTGATCTCTCCCCAACTATATCTACCCTTCCCACGGATCCTACGAAGAGAGTATCTCCAGTGAGGACTGCCCATGGTTCACTCCAGCTCTCGTCCCTTCTTCTGTCATATATCAAAAGGGATATACTATCTGGGGTGTGCCCAGGTGTATACATTATCTTGACCTTTGTGTTCCCTGATCTAATTTCCTCTCCGTCCCCAACCCTCTCAACAGTAAATCTAACCCTAGAAGTTTCATGATAGTATACGTTAGCTCCGGTAATTGATCCAAGCTTCCTAGCTCCAGAGATATGATCTGCGTGAGTGTGGGTATCCAAGATGTAACCTATTCTCATCTTCAGGGAATCCGATAGCTTCAGTATCTCATCAATAAGCTCGTACTTGGGGTCCACAACGAACAGTTCACCGGACTGTGTACACCCGAAAACGTAAGTTAGACATCCTCCATCTTTAGCTAATATTTGCCTAAATATCATTAAGTAATATATTTTTATGGGATTAAATAAGAGTTATTCACTCATGGAAGTTAAAAGACTGAAATGCTCTTTGACCTGGTAGAGACATCCCTTACACGAATCGAGGATTATCTCCACTTCTCCATCATCTTCGCTGAAGGTCACAGCTAGGGAATCGTCTAGAATCATGAACCTGGAACTCAGCGTGGGTACTCTTTTCACGTTTCCCTTTATAGTGGGAACGGGCTCGGTGGTGACAAGCGTCAATTCTCCTCGATACTTTTCAAGAGCTTTAACAAGCCATTCGGGAGGTTTATCGTAAATTACGCTAAGTTTCCTTGATCCTTCTACCAGTTTCTTAACCAGTTTTACCACCGCTCTTTCCCCTCTCACGTGGATACTCCTGTCTATCTCCTTGTTCCTATTGTTCTTCCACGAGCTGGTTATGGACAAGATTGATTTATCTATTTTATCTACCAGCCTTTCTCTGTAGGCCTTTAGCGAGATCTCTGGATCCACTAACTTGACCCTCTTGGGCCTTCCATGTATTAACTTAACTAACCCCTTTTCCTCCAAAAGCTCACATACCTGGTATATTTTCTGGTATGGCACGCCTGATTCCTTGGATATCTCCCTCATGGTACCGGCACACTTTCTCATAAGTGCAAGGTATGCCCTTGCTTCGTAGTCAGAGAGACCGAGTTCCAGTAGTCTTTCGTGTATTTCACTATCCATAGTGAATAACCAATTTTTAGAGGTTAAATAAGTTACCATCAATGAAGAATCAATTTATACTATTTACATTTTTAGTGTTCTTCACGGGATTATTCCTAGGAATATTGAGGATAGTAATTCCCGTTCTGGAGAGGGAACAGGGTTTATCAGCGGAGCTATCCATTTTACTCCCTTTGGTTGCCTTTGGTTTCGTAAAAGGAGGATTCAATTTTCTTGCCGGGAGGTTATCAGACGTCATGGGAAGGAAAAGGTTGCAGATAATGGGCTGGATAGTAGCCCTCATCGCCTCCCTTGTACTGGTCATCTGGATAAACCCCATTATAGTGATAATGGTCACAATCCTCCTAGCAGTTAACCAAGCGTTAACTTGGACCACTTCCGTAACTTCGCAAATAGATTTAAGCGGAAAGAGTAGGGCCGGACTGGCTACCGGAATCAATGAGATGTCAGGTTACCTTGGGGTAGCCCTGGGAAATATTGTAGCCAGTAGAGAATATTCCGTAAGTATGTTCGTTATTCTTGGTATATCGGTGATTGCGCTGTTGACCTCACTTTTTGTCATGGAGACCAAGAAGCTCATCCGGGATCCTCCTACAAAGGAGAGTTATCGAGAAATTACGCCTATAAGTGTGATAGGTCTTGTTGAAAAATTTGTAGATTCCTCGTTTTTCGTAGTAATACCCATCTACCTGTTAATAAGAGGGTACAGCTTAGTGTATGTTGGAGAATTAACTGCGGTGTATACACTCACGTGGTCCCTATCACAGCCTCTTTTCGGGTATCTGGCGGACAACTTTTCCCGGGCAACCATTGTTAGTCTAGGCCTAACATTGATGTTTGCGGGTTTCGTGAACTTTCTCCTTTCTCCCCTGTTTTTCTCCTTTATTGAGGGCATAGGCATGGGCATGATATATCCTAACCTAATAGCGCTGGTAAACGACAGGGTGGGCGAAGGGTCCAGGGGAAAAGCGCTTGGATACTACAGGCTCTACAGAGATTCCGGTTACGGCGTGGCGGGTCTGCTTTTACCCTTTCTTTACGCGCAGGCAGGATTCTCAACTACCCTCTTTATAGTAGGTCTTTTACAGGTAGTGCTTATTCCATTTCTCTTCCGGAGAAGGAAAAAGGTACCGGTTCAGTCGTAGAACTTTGACAGTTGCCTAACCGATAAATTCGTATCGGGTGATCGCATTAAATTCCCTAGACCTTAAGATACGCTAAGGTGATTGAACTGTGAACTTTGACAGCTATCCAGAGAAGAAGGAATATCTTACCTTCATGTCCAGTCTTAGTTGATCTTTCCTAAGGTTAGCATCATTGACGTAGACTTTCGTGGCTCAATTTTGATTTTGAGATGCTTTCATGATATTTATCACTTTGTTAAGAAAGTATATTATGTCTCACCATTTAACCTATTGTGAAATAGGCTAGCAATGACTGATTAAAGTAGTCTACCAATTGAACAGTGTAAACCCCAGGTTGAAACTCCGTGAAGTTTCCGGATGGGAAGGGAAAGGTTGAGTTATTGGGTATCCAGTATCCTCTAACGTTAATGGAGAAATCATTTCCTACCTGCTCTATTACATTTGATTGACAAATCACCTGTAATTGATAGCTATGCGGTATTAGCATGTACTGCTCGTCAGTAAACACAGCAGGGCAGTCGTAGACACCTGGTTTGATGAGCTGTAAGGGAGTACCCTTTGAAATGGTGGCATTGGTGTAGTATCCCTTGAATATGTTTACACCAATCATAAGAGGAACGATACATGGGTAGGGTAATGGAACATGAACGTCGACAGCATTAACCACAATGGGTTGATTACCGTTGTAATACATCAGCGCGGTGATTCTTATGGTCTCTCCAGGGGTTATCCTAGTGGTGTTCATATTCAGGTAAAGTGTTATGTAACCGTTATTGAGGGTATAGGTTTGGCCTCCCTTTCCTGTTAAGATAACACTGGATGTCAATTCCACATGTATCACGAGCACTGTCAAGATCGAGGCCACAACCAGCACGATGATCGGATAGGCGAGATTCATGGGGCGATCTAGAAAACTCTTTTTTTAAGGTTTCTCCAAATACAATTTTCTTATCCTGTAAAATTATCTTATTGTGGCTATAAGAACTATCATAGCGTTGTGCTAACTTTTTTAAGGAGTTTTAGTGCGAACTCACGACGCCATAAGACGAATTTATACAAATTTGCTGACACTATGATCGATTCCCTCTGAACGTTTCTAAAATATCATGAGAATTGCGAAAACTAGGCTCCTATTGTCCAATTAGTTGAACCTTACTAGACAGTTCTAATCATGTCAGGCTAGACCACCGTAAAATATTCAAATAGAGACTGATTGAAATAATCAACCGCCTCAACCGTGTATACTCCAGCCTGGAATGTGGTGAAGTTACCGGAAAACGGAGTGCTGGAATTGGTGGTGATCCAGTATCCGCTCAGGCTCAATGATATCTCGTTACTCACATTTTCCAGAACTCTCCCCTGGAAAATGAGTCGCATATGATCACTCAATGGCATCAACCTGTACTGGTTAGCCACCATGATCACCGGACAGAAATACGGGCCAGGCTTGTACAGAAGGAGAGGCCTCGCATCAGTTACATTGCTCGAGGTGTAGTACCCCCTGAAAACCTCAAGTCCAACGAGGAGCGGATCTCCACAGGGATAGGGTGATGGAAGATTGGAGTGTGTGGCATTGATCAGCATGGGTTGGTTACCATCATAGAACATCATTGCGGTGATCCTGATGGTTTCGCCGGGGCTTATTTTAGTGGTGTTCAGAACAAGGTAGAGAGTTGTCAACCCGTTATTGACCTCGTATATCTGTCCTCCCTCTCCCAGTGGCGTGGTTCTCATGGAATCCACCTGTTTCACAGTTATCAAGGCGAAGATGGAGACGAGAACAACAGTGATCAATACATAGGCAATTTTCATCGTGATTTTCTCCATTCCAATGTTTTTAAGGATATTCCAGAGTGTGGTAGTGTGTAAGTTTTTGCCCGGTGTTCTCTGCTCCCCTGCCTGAGGTAAAATTTTTAGAAGGAGACCCCAGCGATCCTGATTAGAAGATGGGAACGAAGTCCTCCTCCGATACCTCCACCTCCTCTCCCGTGACTCCTAACTCAGGGAAGGATGGCATCTTCACCCCATACCTGGCCAGGGTCGATCCTACTCTTATCACTGCGGTCCTCCATGCCTCCTCCTTCTCCCTGATCTCAGGGATGTAAAACCCGGCGCTTCTGGCCAGATCCTCCATCCTCTCATTAACCTCCTCAAACCACGGGGGAAGTTTCCAGAACTCCTTTGGCGGTCTGTAGGTGATCAGCGAAAGGAAAACAAAGCCAGCCCTCACCTGCTTTGTTACCAGTTTCTTCTGCTCGTCACTCATTCTAGATGCTCCCTGAGTCATGATCAGGTGGGTAAAGGCGTAATGTCTGGTCTCATCCACCGCGGTGTTGCGGAACGCCTTGGAGAACTCCTCCAGTTTCGCTCCTCTGGACATGGTTGTGAAAACCGTGGTGGCTGCAGCTTCCCCCATCATGAAGGAGGTGAAGAGGACATCGAGCGTGTACTTCTTGTATGCCTCCAGATACGCCTTCCAGTACCTGGCACCGTTATACCACGTCCATTCCACGTTCAGCATGGCCTTCCTCTCCAGGTCATCCTGGGGTTTGAACTGAAATGGAAATCCCTTCATCATGGAGTCAATGGCCAGTCCACAGACCATGTTGTGCCTGTTCTCGTCATAGGTTATGGTGGTTAGAATCCCCCTCACCGCTGTGTCCAGGTGGTGTTCAAATCCTTTGATGACCGCATGGGCGAAAACCGGCGTCGCGTTGTCAAAGTTGGAGAGAAGGGACCACCAGTACGCAATGGCGAGTCTCTGCTTCCTGTCCAATCCGGAGGCTATCTCCCTGACCTTATCCCAGTTTATGTCCTCCTCGTCCCACTGTTCCCTTTTCGCCCTCCTGTAAAGTTGCCAGGCCTTCTCGTTATCAAAGTTCCATCTTGGAGGGTAAACGTTGGGCTCGGGGTAAACTGGATCCAGAGTGTAATCAATCTCAGACATTAAATCACGTTAATATATTAGAGACCAGAAATATATAAATGTTCTTTAACTTAACTAAATGTTTCGTGGAGAAAGTAATGTTGTGATGTCTGGGGAAGGGATCACGTCCTCCACTCTGGCTTCCTCTTCTCTATGAAAGCCCTCATACCCTCTTTACCATCCTGAGATACCAGCGTCACGTAGAAGTTCCTTCTCTCCAGGTCCAGTCCCTGCTGGAGAAGGGTTTCCAGCGCCTTGTTCACTGCCTCCTTCCCCATCTCCACTGCGAACCCGGACTTTCCTGCAATCTCCCTGGCCAGTCTCATTGCCTCCGGAATGAGTGCCTCATCCGGCACAACCTTGGTCACCAGCCCCATCCTGTATGCCTCCCAGGCCGTGATTAGCTTCCCCGTAAGTACCATCTCCATCGCCCTGTATTTCCCCAGAGTTCTGGTCAGTCTCTGCGTCCCACCTGCTCCTGGTATAATTCCCAGATTGATCTCGGGCTGACCCAGCCTTGCGCTCTCTCCCGCCACTATCATGTCACAGGCCATTGCGAGCTCAAGCCCTCCCCCTGCAGCTACACCGTTCACTGCGGCAATGATGGGCTTCCTGAACCCTCTCATGGCATCCCACAGGGGCATATGTCCCTCCCTGGTTACCTGCTCAATGGACATCTCCAACATTTCTTTGACGTCAGCCCCTGCAGAGAAGGCCTTTCCGTTACCCGTGATGATCACTGCCTTGGACTGAGATCTGAGTTCATTGAATGCCTCCACCATGTCGTAAACCATTTCCATGTTAATGGCGTTCAATTTCTCTGGCCTGTTCAGTCTGATTATTCCAATTTCCCCTTTCTCCACTATCACTGTCTTCACTTTATTCACCCCTGAAACTGGGCTTTCTCTTCTCCAGGAACGCCTTCACTCCTTCCTTGAAGTCCTGCGTGGTCCCCAGGTATCCCTGCATTGCGGACTCGTATTCCAGGTATTCGTCAAGGTCGTGATAGAGCGCCCTGTTTATCAGTTTCTTGGAGGCTACGTAAGACCTGAAGGGTCCAGAGGCTATCTGTTCACCCAGTTTAAGAGCCTCGGAAACAGGATCGTCCGAAAGCTTCACTATTCCATCTCTCTCCAATTCTTCAGCTGAGATTTCACCTCCCAGAAGAAGCCTGTCCAGGAACCTCGTACCACCAAGTCTGGCCAGGATTAGGGTGAGGCCTGTGTCGGGAGCGAGGCCAATGTTATGGAAGGCCATGACGAATCTAGATCCCCTAGACGCTATCCTGACATCACAGGCTAGGGCGAGGCTTATTCCAGCCCCAGCAGTTACCCCATTCACTGCTGATATGAATATCTTTGAGGAGAACCTGATCTCCCTCAGGATTGGATAGAACGACGATCTCAGGTCCTCCGTAAGGTCTGGAGATATGGAACCCAGATCCGCACCCACGGAGAACGCCTTTCCCTCTCCAGTAAGGATTGCCACCCGCTTGTTTGGGTCAGAATTAAATCGCCTGAGGGAACTGAGAAGTTCACTCCTAAGCTCAAGGCTCAGTGCGTTGAGCTTATCAGGTCTAGACAGTGATATGAGGGAGACCTGTCCCTGATCTCGAATCTGTAGTAGAGACATTGAGATAGATTTTGAAGCATATATATAAAACTTGAAGCAAATGTATACTGTTTGCGTTCAGGAGTTATTGTAACCTTTTCCCTGGAGAGACGAAACCACCCTCAAGGTTTAACCTGACGTTGTTTAAGGTTTATTTACCAGAAATGATTTTTATGACTTAAAGTGAAAGAAAAACATACATTATCAACACACATGATTTTGAAGTTATATAAATTATCAAGAAAACATATATAGTTCCAATGTAAAACTTACTCGATGAGAAGGAGAGTAGGTGTTATAGGAGTTGGCATGTCCAAGTTTGGAAAAAGAGATGACGTCTCAGTGAGGGAACTATCTTGGGAGGCCATAAGGGAGGCCTTTCAGGACGCTGGGATCACCCAGAAGGATGTGGATCTTGTGGTTGCGGGAAGCACGGCTTACCGTGGGGTGGAACTTTATCCGGCTCCTCCAGTCTCTGAGTACTCTTCACTCACGGGGAAGAGCCCCATCAGGGTGGAGGCTGCGTGTGCCACGGGATCGGCGGCAGCATTCACCGCAATCAACTCCATCGCCTCGGGTATGGTGGACCTGGTTCTGGCCGTGGGCTTCGATAAGATGACTGAAGTGGACACCCAGACCTCTCTGGCCATAGGGGGAAGGGGCGGAAACTATGAGTGGGAATTTCACATGTACGGAACAACATTCCCTGCCTACTACGCACTTTATGCAACCAGGCATATGGCGGTTTACGGGACTACGGAGGAGGATATGGCCCTCGCGTCCGTTAAGGCCCACAAGTACGCTTCAATGAACGAGAAGGCTCACCTGAGGAACAGGGTAACTGTGGAGGACGTGCTGAAGTCCAGGGTCATATCCTGGCCCATAAAGCTCTTGGACTCCTCCCCCATAAGCGACGGAGCCGCGGCGGTGCTCTTCGCGTCGGAGGAAAAGATAAGGGAACTGAAGATTGATACCCCGGTCTGGATTGAGGGAATGGGTTACGGAAGCGATACCTCCAGTATTGCCAGGAGGGGAGAATGGACAAGTCTGAGGGCAGCCAGGGACGCCGCTAACATGGCCTACGCTCAGAGCAAGAGATCTCCCAGGGACGTAGAGTACGCAACGGTTCACGACTGTTTCACCATTGCGGAGATAATGGCGTACGAGGACCTGGGATTTGCGGAGAGGGGTAGGGGTGCAATCCTCCTGAAGGAGGGCCAAACGGAGAGAGGAGGAAAGGTTGCGGTGAACCTTTTCGGAGGACTCAAGGCCAAGGGACACCCTCTGGGTGCCACGGGCCTGTCCATGATTTATGAGGTGACCAAACAGTTGAGGGAGGAGGCCGGTCCAGTTCAACAGCAGTTCAAGAATTACGTTGCCCTCACTCACAACGTGGGAGGGACCGGTCATTACGCATACGTGAGTATTCTGTCGAGGTGATTCCATGGAAGGCATCCCATTACACTTGAGGTATGCGGTTCCTGAGAAGGGATATGAAAAGTTCTGGGAGGGCCTCACTAGAAATGAGATCTGGGGTACTAGGTGCAGTAAATGCGGAACGCTTTACTATCCACCCCAGAGGGATTGCTCACTGTGCAACACCTCCAACCTGGAGTGGGTGAAGCTCTCCAACAGGGGAAAGCTCATGACGTACACCCTGGTTAAGGCCAAACCACAGGGATATGAAAACCAGGAGGATTACGTCATTGGAATAGTCAGGACGGACGAAGGGGTGGACCTGATGTGCTGGATCAGGGGAAACCCAAGGGTTAACTCCACCGTGAAACTGGTCACTGACGGAAAGAGGGTTGTGGGTGAGATTCTTGATGTATGACGAGACGGATCCAAAAGCGTTAACCAGAGAGGAAATAGAGAACGTACAGGCCTTCAGACTGAGGAGGGCACTGAAGAGGGCCTACGAAAGAAGTCCCTTCTACAGGAGGGTATTCAGGGAGAGGAACCTGACACCCGAGGATATTCGCACCAAGGAGGACCTAAGGAAGTTACCCTTCACCACCAAGAGCGACCTAAGGGAGAGGGGTTACCCGTACGGTGGAGAGTTCCTGACCGTGGACCTGGAGGAAGTGGTGGGCTGGCACATGACGAGCGGAACCACGGGCGTTCCCACAGTTGGGGCATACACTTCAGCAGACGTGGAGCTGTGGGCAAATCTGGTTGCGAGGAGCCTGAGAACTGCAGGGGTAACCAGAAAGGACGTGATTGCCAACGTTTACGGTTATGGTCTCTTCACGGGAGGAATGGGACTTCACCTGGGGGCGCAGAAAATTGGCGCCAAGGTGATTCCGTGGAGCACCGGAAGAACCGAGGCCCTTGTCAAGACCCTGAAGGACTTCCGGGCCACAGTTATCACGGGAACTCCCTCCTATGAACTGGTTATAGCGGAGAAGGTCCGGGAGGCAGGTCTTGATCCCGAAAGGGACCTTAACCTGAGGTTGGCCATACCCGGAGCCGAGGCCATGACTCCCGAGATGTTAAGAAGGATAGAGAAAGAGCTGGGTCTCCTATCCAGGGGAGGAGGAGCTAGGGAGATATATGGTCTCACGGAGGCCATAGGTCCCGGAGTTGCCCAGGAGTGTCCCAACGACAACCACGAGTTCATGCACATCTGGACAGATCACTTCCTGGTGGAAATAATAGATCCAGAGACGGGAGAGAACGTGGATGAGGGAGAGGAAGGTGAGATGGTCTTCACTCATCTGACACGGGAGGGCATGCCCCTCCTCAGGTATAGAACCAGGGACATCACCAAGATGGTGGAAAGCGACGACGAAATACCCTTCCCCAAGGTGGAGATCATGAAGGGAAGGTCAGATGACGTCATCTTTTACAAGGGCGTGAAGCTGTATCCCACTGCTGTGAACGAGGTTCTCATGAAGATGCCTGAGGTCATGGAATATCAGATGGTGATAACCAGGGACCCCCAGAAGTTCCTCCTGCTTGTGGAGACCACATCCCCCTCGGAGGAACTGAGAAGAAGGATTATTACGGACATCAAGAACGTTACCTTCGTGAATCCCGAGGTGGACTTCGTCTCACCGGGTACTCTTCCAAGGTTTGAGGGTAAGTCCAAGAGGGTGGTATTGAAGTGAAGGTTTACGTGGTGGGAGCGGGGGTCATGGGAAGCGGAATTGGACAGGTCTTTGCCATGGCCGGTCACGAGGTGATGCTCTACGACGTTAGGGAGGAGGCACTGAAGAAGGCAATGGAGGGGATAAGATGGTCCCTTCACAAGCTTCAGGAGAAGGGAAACGTCAGAGAACCAGACGCTGTGCTATCCAGGATACATACCTCCAGAGATCTGGGGGACGCAAGAGATCACATGGTGATTGAGGCAGTGTTCGAGGACATCAGGGTGAAGGGTGAGGTTTTGAGTAAGGTTTCTTCCCTCACTGATGAGATAATTGCGAGCAATACCAGTTCTCTTCCCATCACTGAGTTAGCTAAGTCAGTGAGGAATCCCGAGCGTTTCCTGGGAATGCACTTCTTCAACCCTCCCGTTCTCATGAAGCTGGTGGAGGTCATAAAGGGGGACTTAACGTCTGACGAAAGGTTCAACGATGCTCTCGACGTAGTGAAATCCCTGGGAAAGTATCCCCTACCCGTTAGGAAGGACGTGTTCGGATTCGTTGTGAACAGGATCCTCTTCAGGCTCTTCACGTCTGCCTGTGACCTCCTGTCACAGTATTCACCCCAGGAGATTGATAGCGTGGCCATGAAGGAGCTGGGGATGCCCATGGGTCTCATAATGCTTCTGGACTACACGGGATTGGACGTGAATTACGACATATCTAGAGAGGCTGAAAGGAGGGGATTTCCCTTCAAATGTGAAGTTCTGGAGGGGATGGTGAAGGCCGGGAAGCTGGGAAGAAAGTCTGGACAGGGATTTTATGACTGGAGTAAGGGGAAACCTGAGGTTAGGGCCGACAGGGGACCAGATCCCAGGGAGCTTCTTAGGGGAGCAGTTGAGGAGGCCAGATGGTTAATATCCCAGGGAGTCGTGACAAAGGGGGAGCTGGAGACCGGGGTAAAACTGGGGCTGGGAATGACACGCGGAATCCTTGAGTTAGGGGAGATGTTAGGCGTGAAATGATCTGTGAAACCATTCTTTAAGCCTTGACTAGAATACCAGTGTCTGACCTCACAGATCTCACACCTGGTGACCCAAGATTAAAGCATGGCACGCTAAACCTTTTTTTATATTTGTTATAACTTAATTTATTTAATAACAGAGGCATCACCTTTACCTGTCAACCCCATTAAGATACTCCCTGAACTATGCCTCAACAAGAATCCTCCGGGGGTTTATTCAATCTCCTCTTCACTAATCATGCGTGAGCCGATTGCTTCATTAACTTTGTCTGGGCGGAAAGAACATCCTCCAACTGTGCTCTAACTCTGTTCAGCATCTCCTCGTAGTCTTCAAGGTTCAATATCTCCTCTAATGCCTCCTTACCTCTTTCCTTGCCCATCAATAGCAGGTCAAGGGCTACTTCAAGGATCAATCTACTGTGTAGTGCCAGGAGATCATTAGCTACCTCCTCAAGGACCTCTACCGGATCCAGCGTTGACAACGCTTTTCTCAATATCTTCTCCTTGCTGTCTTCTCCCAATCTCTTGTAGGGGGTTCCCTTGCTCATACCCAGTTCTTCCAGGATTGCAGTCTTTGGCTTTCCCGTCCTTTCAGATATATCATCCAGGAGTGATTTGGCAAGCCCATCTGTTATGAATCTACTGTAATACCTTACTGATGTACTATCCTCCATTTTAGTACTTGTATCTTCCTTTGTGGAAGATAGTTAATAAGGGTTTTGCTGGAATCTCGTTCGGTACGGCTATTCCGAAGGTAGTTCCCGCGTTCCTTCCGCGTTTCGCTGTCGAATAACCTAGGTAGGTTTTGCGGTCTATTCATTCGGCGAATTCGCGTGGTGAGACCGAACCACGTGTAGCATTTCCCTGAACTTGACGTCAGTTCCTTCGCTCTTGAAACGTTCTTACCTAGGTAATACGTGTTTTGAATAACGAGAAGGGAAAAGTGGCTGAGGAAACTGAAGGAGCTTTAAGGTGGAGGAGGGATTACCTGAACGCCCTAGGGTGCGCGAGGGGTAAGTGCACGAAGAGGAGTGTTGCTCAAAGTAAAGGTTCCTGGCAGGGTTCAGCGTTGTGATGGAGGTGCCGAATTTCGTCCTAGCCATGAAAGAGGGCAGGAGTTACTGGAGACCAGAGGTGGAGGAAGTCCGGCTCTTCGTTGGGGGTTGCTCACATGGTCAGATCGGTGAACGAACTTGAGCTCTAGGGTATAGACGCGAGAAGTCAGCTCTGCCTAAGCTACGTCAAGAAACACCTGGACCAAGATGGGAGGTAAGAGATTGACCTTCTCGACTCGCGCCTGTTCACCGAGTTCCCAGACAGGGTCAGGGAACTGGCTAAATGGGATCTCCTTTAGTCACCTCGCTTCCTCAGAAACTTCAACACTCCCCCTACTAATTAGTGGAGTCGTACAATTTCCTGATGGAGAGGAGAGAGTTCAGGAAGTATTACACGCCATACAGGCTACTTCAGATCGTCTAGGCTGTCCTCCTATAATCTACTAGAAAGGTTTTTATAAAGTCCCACGTATATTATTCATGGATAACAAGTTATACGAGGCAATATCTAACTCCTTCAATGAGGTAGAGAACTACATCAGAAGCCATAATTACACTTTCACTGACCATAGAATAGAGGATAGGAGGGCGTATATTGAGTTTGGCAAGAGAGATGAGAGAACAGTTGGTGTTATGGCAATAGAGCAAATTGAAGGAAACACGGGTAGCTTCTTTATATATGAGTATCGTGTACTAGATTTAAGTGTGGACGATTTGATTAAATTACGACGTGGTCAAAGCGGTGAAGGATTGAGTAAGGTCATTTCGCAGGGATACATTAGGGTGGAGGGCCCAGTGGTGAAGCCCTACGGCAGGCATGAAATAGGTAACACCAATTTTCTTACAGGAATGCTTTTAAAAATGTTTCAAGAAACCTATACCTACAGTGAGCTGTCAAGGTAAAATTGCCTTTGTGACTGATGTTCTTTATCGAGATATGTAAGTCAACACGAATACGATTTCGTGTTAAAACACGGACATGTTATATCAAGAAAACATGGTACGGAGGAACCTACTGGACCATATTTTTGACGGACGATCCTTTATGTGCAGGGGTGGCGGTGTGTGTAAGTGATGAGAGAAGATTATAGAATTTCTTCTTTTCCTGGAGGGTCTCTATCAGAAGGTTCAGTGAAAGAGTGTAGGGAGTTATTTCCCCCAGCTTATCTGAATCTTTCTCAGGCTCCGTTGGAATGTGCGGTCACATCCACTACTGCCCACCTCAATATACGACACGGTCCAAGGGAATCTTATTAAGTAGACTGCTAGGAGGAATGGGTCTAGCCCGGTTTGTTGTGCATTTTACGTTGTGCATTTAGCGTTAAGTACTCCTTGAATACACGACGATATGAGATAGCCTCAGGAATTCACTGAACAGTTGAGGGCTAAACCACGGCCCGTACTTTAAAGATATAAGGTTCCATCAAAAAACTTCATATTCAACATCTAAAGAAACTAGACCACTTTTCGCACTTCTTTAACTTTCAAGAACTCCTTGGCTATTAACACGTCAATATCACCGTCGTTTTCAGTCTGTATTACATAGGTTTTGTACATCATATCGTGCGGTATTATCTCGGAGTACCTTCTAGTCGAGGGTGGCATCACCAGCGCCACGTTATCGCTTGAGGGAGGGGCGTTCAGCTCCTCAGTCCTGATCAGCTCTGAGGTGATCTTGGCTTTGACCATTCCCTTCAACGTGCTCTCCTGAACCTGAAGGTTCACCTGCTCCAGCTGGGGTTTGCTGTAACCTACGAACTTTCTGAAGGGAGAGATCAGGGGTTCCAGCCCTTCAGGTAACTTTTCGCCTTTCAATGCCTTCTCCACTACGCCCATGGCTCCACAATCGGTGTGCGGAAGGATCAGGATTTCGTCGGCCTTCTTTAGCAACGATATGGTGTTCTTAAGAGAGTTAACATTGGCTCCCGCGTTCCTCACGAAGACCGTGTTCCCATCGTTGAAATTCTTTTCCAGGTATTCATTTAACCTCCTGTCCATACAGGATATGACAATTCGCATAATTTACTAGAATAAGATACCCTTATATTTTTATTGTTTATACTAACTTATACTTTTCTAGAAAGAGTATTATCCCTTTTCTAATATATCATCCATTTTTCACATTTTGAAGTTTAGTTACGAATGTAATTTTAAAGTCTATGCGTTTAATTGTAGTAAAGCTTAAAACTCACGTCCCTTGACCACTTGAAGAAATGGAAGATAAAAAGACCCTTTTCCTGAGGGAGTCCTCCGGTCTCGTGAGGGAGGTCAGTCCTTGGTCATCCATGTTTGCCACTTTCGGACTGGTGACCGGGGGAGTTCCAATCTTAATTCTAACCTGGCTTTTTACAGCGCCCGGGGCCAACTGGCCCCTAGCCTTTCTCCTGACTTTACCCCCTACCCTTGGCATGGCCTACCTCTTTTATCTTGCGGGGGTCGCCATGCCGAGGGCTGGAGGGGACTATGTGTTTAACAGCAGGGCCGTTCATCCCCTTGTGGGGTTCGTGAACTATTTTGGCCTCTTCGTGGGGTTCGGCCTCTCGCTGGGTTACTACAGCTACCTGGGAGCCCAGTGGTTCGGTTACCTGTTCTCTGGGCTGGGATTGGCCTACAACAATCAGGGATTCCTCAACCTTGGGAGCTGGTTCTCGGGCACAGAGGGTAGCATTGTGGTAGGATTGATCATAGTAATAATCTCAGCTGTCTTGGCTTCGGTTCCGAGGGCGCAGTGGAGGTTCGTGACGGGGGCGGGAATTATTACCTTCCTTTCCACCATTATCATGTTCATAGCCCTCGCCCAGATCAGTCCCAGCACCTTCGCCCATGCGCTCTCCACCACCACGGGGATTCCAAACGCATATAACCAGGTGATAAGCGATGCCACAAGTAACGGCCTAAGGTTCGAGAGTCCTCTATACGCCACTTTCCTAGCTGCGCCGGTGATCTGGTATTATTACACATGGTATAATCTGCCTCTCTCCTGGGCCGGCGAGATGAAACAGGTGAGGAAGAACGTGCTTTACGCGACTGTGGTGTCCATCCTCATAATTGCAGCCTATTACACCACGTTCACTTTCCTCAACCTTCATGCCTTCGGCTCAAGCTTCCTGACTTCCTGGAGTTACATCAGTAACCAGGGGGTTAATGACACCGTTTACAACAATCTGCAGAGCATAGGTGATTTCACACCCTTCTTCGCGTTCATTGTAACCCGCAGTCTACCCCTCTTCTTCATCATGTTCCTAGCCCTATGGTTACCCAACTTCTACAGCAATCCTCCCCTTGTGACGGGCCTGGTCAGGTATCTCTTCTCGTGGTCATTTGACAGGATCATGCCTGAATGGATGGCAGATGTGAACGAGACCGTGAGGGCTCCAGTGAAGGCTACCCTTCTAGTTGGGGCCATGGGAGTTCTGGGCCTCTTCCTCTACGCCTACAACACTCCGGTGTCCCTGGTGGACGTGACGGTGGTATTTGAGATAGGATATGGTGTGTTTGCCCTATCCACTGCGCTAATGCCCTACGTGAGGAAGAACGTGTACGAGGGGACGTTCCCCAACAAGAACAGGGTAGCGGGGATTCCACTGGTAACCATAGTGGGTAGCTTGGTGTTCGCGTT
This sequence comes from Metallosphaera javensis (ex Hofmann et al. 2022), assembly GCF_022064045.1. Classification (NCBI taxonomy): domain Archaea; kingdom Thermoproteati; phylum Thermoproteota; class Thermoprotei; order Sulfolobales; family Sulfolobaceae; genus Metallosphaera; species Metallosphaera javensis (ex Hofmann et al. 2022). The sequence goes on from NZ_JAKNCW010000016.1 coordinate 25,899, forward strand.
CACGCTCTTCCTCCTGGCCTACACCTGGAACAATCCGGTGCTATTACCCATAAACCCGGAGACCATACTGTCCCTCGTCATTATATATGGTGCTGGAATTGCTATATACGCCGGTTCCTCCCTCAGGGCCAAGAAAAAGGGTCTGGACATAAACGTGCTGTTCCAGGAGATACCGCCGGAGTGAGGAGTGGGTTAAGATGGAGTTTTTTTGAGATTCAAGGCTTTCCCGTAATGGTATTCATGGATGGAAAGGAGGAGAGGATGTGGCTTGCGGGTTGTCCGCATAAACAGAGACCTCTCCTCAATTCCCAGGTTAAGGGAAATGTGATCAGGTGTCCCTTCCATGGTGCGGAGTTTGACCTTATCTCGGGTAAGCTTGTCACTCCACCGGATTCCAAGACGCCCTGTCCCAAGGACTGTTCCCTAATAGAGGTAAAGCTTGTGAACGGGGAGCCAAAGTTCTCCAGGGATCCCTTCATTCCCTCCCTTCCCAGGAGGGAGTGATTTGTTACCTGGAGAGATCCTGAAGTTGGTCAATGAACTTAGAGTCAGGCACGGAGTGCCAGAGGTGAGGTATGCCAACACGGGCGTGGCACAGTACAGGGCAAACTACATGTTGACGGAGAGACTTTTCCACCATTACGATAAACACGGATTTCCTCCCTTCTATCATTTCACCAGGCTTGGGAACTATTTCTACTCAGAGGAGGCACTGGGCTTCGTTCACTTCGAAAACTATCCAGAGCATAAGGTGAAGGATCTGGTGAGAAAGGTGGTCTTGGACATGGTGTATAACGACTCTGAGAGCGGGTGGGGTCATAGGGACACCCTTCTAGATCCCTGCTTCAATTACGCTGACGTGGGTGTTGCCAGGGACGGGGAGAACGTTTACGTTAACATTACCATGGTGTCAGCCTGGATTCACTGGCTGATCCCTCCGCGAGTCAGGGATGGCGTATTTTACTCCAGGGGCAGGGTATTTAACATGGCACCAGAGAAGGTGACAATTTTCAGGACCGAGGTAAGCCGGGTCAACCTCGGCAAGAAGTATTACGATCTTGGAGAGCCGGTTGCCATGGTCCTTCCCTCACCCTACTACGCACGTGGAATTGAAACCATAAGGCCCAGGACATGGAGGATGGGACAGGAACTGGAACTGGAGTTCACTCTGCCAAGGGTTGGAGGTCTGGTTTCGGTGGTGATCTCCGGAAGAGATCTCAGAGGTATGAGGTGGGAACCCATGACATCCAAGAGAGTTGGTGAATGTAACCTTCTGTGCTATCCTCACGTCTCGGGGTAATGCTCCTGACGTGTTGCTCCCTAGCTAGATCAGTTTTTAAACTAGTGTAAGTCATTTTAATTGATGAATGGATTCAAAGTTCCCAGTTATGAGGGAGTTGACCCAACGGGTTCATGGTACTCCGTGCTAACTCCCCTCCTGTTTCTGGAGAGGGCAGGGAAATACTTCAAGGACAAAACGGCTGTAGTGTACAGGGATAACAGGTACAGCTACTCCACCTTTCATGATAACGTGATGATACAGGCGAGTGCGCTTATGAAGAGGGGATTCTCCAGGGAGGACAAGCTATCCTTCATCTCCAGGAACAGACCAGAGTTCCTTGAGTCATTCTTCGGAGTTCCATACGCCGGTGGAGTCCTGGTCCCCATCAACTTCAGGCTCTCTCCCAGGGAGATTGCCTACATCGTGAATCACTCCGACTCCAGGTTCGTTGTGGTGGATGAGCCCTACGTCGACTCGCTCTTGGAGGTTAAGGACCAGATCAGGGCCGAGATAATTCTGCTTGAGGATCCGGACTTCCCTAGCGCCAGCGAGAGGGCTAGGAAGGAAGTGAGCACGACCTATCACGAGCTAGTGAAGGGGGGATCAAGGGATCCCCTCCCCATTCCGGTGAAGGAGGAGTACTCCATGATTACCCTTTACTACACCTCAGGTACCACAGGCCTGCCCAAGGGAGTTATGCATCATCATAGAGGTGCCTTCCTCAATGCCATGGCTGAGGCCCTGGAACACCAGATGGATCTGAACTCCACCTACCTCTGGACCCTCCCCATGTTCCACGCAGCTTCGTGGGGATTCTCCTGGGCCACGGTGGCTGTGGGGGCCACCAACGTGTGCCTGGACAAGGTGGATTACCCCTTGATATACAGGCTCATTGAGAATGAGAGGGTTACCCACATGTCCGCCGCCCCCACAGTTTACGTGAACCTTGCAGACTACATGAAGCGCAATAATCTCAAGTTTAGCAACAAGGTGCACATGCTGGTGGCAGGGGCAGCGCCAGCTCCCGCCACACTGAAGGCAATGCAGGAGATAGGGGGTTACATGTGTCACGTGTATGGGCTCACCGAGACCTATGGGCCCCACTCCATCTGTGAGTGGAGGAAAGAATGGGATTCACTTCCCATTGAGGAACAAGCTAGGCTCAAGGCCAGACAGGGAATTCCCTACGTTAGTTTCGAGATGGATGTCTTTGATGCAGAGGGCAAGCCGGTCCCCTGGGATGGAAAGACCATAGGAGAGGTGGTGATGAGAGGTCATAACGTGGCTCTGGGCTACTACAAGAACCCCGAGAAGACGGCAGAGTCGTTCAGGAACGGCTGGCTCCATTCAGGGGACGCAGCCGTTGTTCATCCCGACGGCTATATAGAGATAGTGGACAGGTTTAAGGACCTGATAAACACGGGAGGGGAGAAGGTATCCAGCATCCTAGTGGAGAAAACGCTCATGGAGTTACCGGGAGTGAAGGCTGTGGCAGTGTACGGAACCCCCGATGAGAAGTGGGGTGAAGTGGTAACTGCGAGGATAGAGCTACAGGAGGGGGCGAAGCTCACCGAGGAGGAGGTAATAAGGTTCTGTAAGGAGAGGCTGGCCCACTTTGAGTGCCCCAAGATTGTGGAGTTTGGTCCCATACCCATGACAGCAACGGGCAAGATGCAGAAATATGTTCTGAGAAATGAGGCCAAGGCCAAGAAGGGAATGTAGAATGTCAGGTTTGTTGCACATTTCACGTTAAAGAGATCCGAGATAGAAATGTTGTCCTAGAACATAAATGGCCACTTTCTTCATCTTCTGGCATTCCTACCCCGGTCACCGTGTTCACGCTTAAGATAGCTCAGCTTAATACCGTGTGTCTCTACTTTCCTTATGGATCCCAAGGAAGCCTATTCCCTAAAGGTCATCTCAGAGGTTAAACTGGAACCCCAGGGTCTCATACACGGTGAGACTTGGATAAAGGAAAATGGTTACCATACGTCCATTTTCCTCAACCACAGGCCCATTCTGGAAGGTAAGGTCTCATTGCCCAGATTCCTGGGGGAGGATCTCTATTACGTAAGGAGTGACGGTTCAGCTCAGTTGTTATCGCAGTCGTCCTATGGCGAACCAAAGAAGGTTGCAGAGCTGGGTAAGATAAACAAGTATGAGAAACATGAGAAGGGTCTCCTGATCCTGGGGGAGGACCTCTTGGACAAACAGACACCTTCAGCACCTTTCATCACGGAGAAGAGGAAATACAGGTTTGATGGGAGGGGTCTTCTGAGGACTAGGACCTCCCTCTACCTTGTCAGGGGAGAAGAGGTGATGAAGGTCCTTGAGGGAGACTTCGACGTTACGGATTTTGCCACCAACGGAAAGAGAGTTGTGGTATCAACAACTCAACCCGACGATGACCTTGGACTCAATGCCCTTTACGATCTGGATCTGGATACCGGGGAGGTCAGGAGAATAACCAAGGAGGATGGCATGATTCTGGCAGTTGCCATGAACCCTCACGGAGATGTGGCCTACCTCGGCCACGACAAGGGTAAGTCCCCGTGGGCAGTGAGGGAGGTCATCCTCCCAGAACTTGGGGAGAGATATGTGTGCGGAAAGACCTGTGGCTCCACAGTCCTCTCCGACATCTTCGATGGAGCAAAGGACAAACTGGTTTTCCTCAAGGATCAGCTAGTCAGCCTTGGGCAAGTCGGCGGTGAGGTTAACGTGTACAGGATAAGTGATAGGAAAGTTGACAGACTTACTGAGGGGCAACGGGTGGTGAGGATATTTGATTATGACGGGAACTCACTGGCGTATTCATTCATGACTCCGGAGAAGCCCTCTCTCCTTTACCACGGCGAGATATACGATCCTAACCCTGGGGTCAAGGGACTTACTCCGGTGAAGATCAACTCAAGTATTGAGGGATGGGGCATTATCACGGGGGACAGGCCCACAATACTCTTCATACACGGCGGTCCCCATATGGCCTACGGTTACGGGTACTTCATTGAGTTCCAGTTCTTCGCGTCCAATGGTTTCAACGTGATTTACGCCAACCCAACGGGAAGCCAGGGTTACGGAGAGGAGTTCGCTAAGGGATGTGTGGGGGACTGGGGTGGAAAAGATATGATGGAACTCCTGGAGTTTGTGAACGACGCCAGGAAACAGTTCAATCTAACCAAGAAGGTTGGTGTCACAGGCGGATCGTATGGAGGTTTCATGACCAACTGGATAGTTACGCATTCAGACCTATTCTCCGCAGCTGTGAGCGAGAGGGGAATCTCCAACCTGGTGAGTATGTGCGGTACGAGCGATATTGGCTTCTGGTTCAACGCAATGGAATCAGGAGTGGAGGACCCATGGAACCCGGAAAGCATGGAGAAGCTAATGAGGATGTCCCCCATCTATTACGTGGGGAGAGTTAAGACTCCCATCATGTTCATTCACGGCGAGGAGGACTACAGGTGCCCCATTGAACAGGCGGAGCAATTCCATGTGGCTTTAAGGTCGAGGGGAGTGGAGAGCAAGCTGGTGAGATATCAGGGAGACGGTCACGAGCACGCGAGGAAGGGAAAACCTGATAACATGATGCACAGGTTAAGAATCAAGTTGCAATGGTTTAAGGACCATCTTGAGTAAAGGATTTTTATCTCGTTTAGCTGGATATTTCATATACTTCAAATCTACGCCTTAGGAGGCTGGTGGACCTTCCGAGCAGTTCGGGCCAGCTAGAGGCGTTGTGGCGGAGGAGTCCTTGTTGACGTTTACCCTGCTCCATCGGGAAATCGGTGAATGGAAGGATCATGAATGAGAGGATTAGAGTTCTGGAGAAACTGGGAGTCCGCTTGAGGTAGCTACACGCCACATCAACCGGCAGTTAATCAGTTGGTATTTTGAAAGGATATGGATGGTTCAGGTAAGGTTATAAAGATACCTCATCGAGTTAATAAATAGAACATGAGATTCCGCTCGTAGTTTAGGCGAACTGCCTGCCCCACGGATGGATTCTTCCTCCAAAAGGATGAGTTGTTACATGCGGTGCCTTCCAATTCCATTGAAGTTTCGTGAGTGCTGGACCTGATCTATCACTTTAAAATCCACAATTACCAATATTCCTCTATGACCAACGTAGCCATTATTGGAACAGGTCACTCCAAGTTTGGTTCCAGGACTGATGTGAACCTTCAGGAGCTGGCCTGGGAGGCAGTTAAGCAGGCGCTTGAGGAGGCCAACGTGGAACAGAAGGATATCCAGTATTTTTCGGTGGGGAATGTGGGCACATGGAGCGCTGAACCCCTACCGGCAGTTGTGATAGGGGAGTACTGCAATCTCACCCCAAGCGGAACCATGAGGGTTGAGGCAGCGTGCGCCTCGGGTAGCGCAGCGCTGAGGGAGGTATACCTGGCAGTTAAGTCAGGCGAGGCAGACATTGCCATGGCCATAGGGGTGGAGCAGATGCATCAGTCCCCCAATCCCACGGTAGTGGAAATGATAGGAAGGGCAGGAAACTACTTCTGGGAGTTCGAGAACTTTGGTCTGACCTTCCCAGGATATTACGCGTTGTATGCAACCGCATACATGAACAGGTATGGCCTGAAGGAGGAGGACCTGGGAAAGATAGCCGTGAAGGCCCATCATTATGGGGCCATGAACCCCTACGCTCACTTCCAGAAGGAGATAACCATGGAGGAATACCTGAAGTCCCGTCCCGTGGCGTGGCCCCTAAAGCTACTGGACTCATCCCCGATCACAGATGGTGCCGCTGCAGTCGTCTTGGCCTCTGAGGAGGTGGCCAACAAGTATACCGATTCCCCCGTATGGATAGAAGCCCAGGGAGTGGGTTCAGGCACAGCTAACCTTTCCAGGAGGACAGACTTCACGACCATTGAGGCAGCCAGAATGGCAGCCGAGCAGGTTTACAGGAGAGCTAAGATAAACATGGACTCTCCGTGGAAGGATATAGACGTGGCAGACGTGCACGACTGTTTCACCATCGCCGAAATAATTGCGTATGAGGACTTGAGGTTCGCCAGGAGGGGCGAGGGTCTCACCCTGGCCAGGGAGGAGCAAACCTACATAGGCGGGAGGATTCCCGTAAACGTTGACGGAGGGCTCAAGGCCAAGGGCCACCCCATTGGAGCAACAGGGGTTAGTATGGCAGTCTCCCTTGCCAGACAGCTCCTTTACAGGGCCCCCAACAAGGGTATGCAGGCAGAGATAAGGAACGGAAGGGCACTGGCCCATAATGTGGGAGGAACGGGACATTACGCCTACGTTACCCTATTCTCCACCAGGAGGCCGGGACTATGATATCGGACGTGAGAGATGCCAAGCAAAAGGAGATAGCTGAGGTTCTGAAGCAACTGGACATGTTAACCAAGATGACGGGCCTACCAGTTTACCCTGAGCCCAAAACGGGGAACCCGCTGTGGTCAGACGTCAGGGAGCTGGACCTGAGGTATCAGATTCCCGTCAAGAGGATATCAAAGTTCTTCGACGAGCTCAAGAAGGGGAAGGTTCTGGCCACCAGGTGCAACAAGTGTGGCACAGTGTACTTCCCGCCTCAAGACGACTGTCCCAAATGCAGAACTTCAAATCTGGAGTGGAAGGAAGTTCAGGGAGAAGGAGAACTCCTCACCTACACCGTAATTTCCGTGAAACCACCGTCCTTTGCCCACTATCCCGACTACGTGGTGGGCATAGCCAGATTTGGAGATGTTAGTGTTACCGCATGGGTGGAAGGTCCCCGGGAGAAGTTAAGGGTTGGTTCCAAGGTGAGGCTTGACGTTTCCAAACGTGAGCCTGAGGGATATATAACATATAGACTAATCTTACTTTAATAACTTTTTTAAGTATTCTCCTCAAAAAGTAGAGGAAAGTTAACCACCGTCCCATAAAAGTTCTTGAGAATTCTCACTAGGCTGGCTTAGGGTGAGTATCTCGGAAAGGATGAATAGGAGATCGGCACTTGTTCGTGAATGGTCTTTGACAGCACAACGGGCTTCAGTATGAAAACCTCTGCCTCAACCTCCCGTGACCAGGACAGCCCTTCCAAGAACATTTCCCTCCATCATGTCCTTCATTGCGGTATTTACTTCTCTCAGGTGATATTTTCTGTACACAGGCTTCACCATTCCCTCATGGATGAGCCTCACTGCTTCCCTGACTTCCGCCCTCGTGTATGCGGCAGAACCCACGATCCTGTGCTCCCTCATTATGGTGAGGGCCGGTCTCATTAGGGAGATTTCCTTTCCTGTGACGTTACCTACCAGCACCAGAGTTCCTTCCCTCTTTAAGGCTCTCAAGCTCTCGTTCACGGTCTCTGACCCAACCAACTCGATAACAGCATCTACGTCCTTAACTTGTCTGGAGAAGTCCTTCTGAGTGATGACCTGGTCAGAAAACTTGGACACTACCTCGACCTTGGAAGAAGAGGTAACCGAAACCACCTTAGCCCCCAGGAACTTGAGGTACTGTATTGTATGTATTCCCACTCCTCCACCTGCCCCGGTGACCAGGACAGTGTCTCCCCTTTGGATCCCCGCAATTCTGCTTGAGTGTATTGCGGTAGCTAATGGGCACACTCCAGCTGCATACTTTTCGTACTCCTTATCGGGCAGGGGGAAGATTCCTTGCTCCCTTACCGCGACCACTTCAGCATATCCCCCGGGCCTGGCCTCCCCTAGGAACCGGGCATTCTCGCACAGGTTCTCCTTCCCAGCCTTGCAGTACCTGCACTCTCCACACGTTTCAACTCCATACACGCCCACAGGCTTACCCTCGTACTCTCCGTAAATTTCGTGGCCCAGGATAAGGGGAGGTGTTAGGTTTCTGAACCCTCCCCTCCATATCACCAGGTCCCTTCCACACATCCCAGAAGCTTTAACTTGGACAGATAGACCCTCGCCAACCTCTGCCTCCCTGAGAACCAGGGGCTCTGAGAACCTCTCAAGGACAGCAGCCAAGGCCTTCATTACTCTCCCCTGAAGTTGGGCTTCCTCCTTTCAAGGAAAGCCCTCACACCTTCCTCAAAGTCCTTGGTGCTGAAGAGAAGACCGAAGAGACTGGCCTCAAGTGATGATCCTGCCCATATATGTGTCTCCTCCCCCAGTTTGTAGGCAAGTTTGGCTGAGGCCACGGCCAGGGGAGACTTCTCGGCTATGGCACTGGCCAGTTTCTTCACCTCGGTCTCAAGTTCCTCGGGTTCAGCCAGAAACTCCACAATTCCCAGTTGATGGGCCTCCTCAGCCTTAACCCTCCTCCCGGTCAGGACGAGCTCTAGGCCCCTTCTTCCCGTTAACCTGGACAGGCGTTGTGTCCCACCACCTCCTGGTATCAGACCTAGGTTTATCTCTGGCTGTCCCATTTCTGCCGCCCTAGAGGCAACCCTGAAATCTGCGGAGAGGGCCAGTTCCATTCCCCCTCCAAGGGCAAGTCCATTTATGACCGCTATAACTGGCTTAGTCAGAAACTGGACCTTCATGAAGACCTCATGGAACTTCCTGGAGGCAATCATGGCCTTCACGGGAGTTAGGGAGCTGAATTCCGTGACGTCTGCCCCAGCGCTGAACACCCTTCCCTGACCGGTAATTGCTATAACTCTGACCTCCTCCCTCTCCTCCAGGTAGTCTAAGGCTTGGTTTATCTCCCTTATCATGTCACCGTTGATTGCGTTATACCTTGTGGGTCTGTTCAGCACTATCCAGCCCAGGGGTGGCTCTACCCTCACCAGAATTGTGGTATATTTGGTCTCCTCTTTCCCGTAGGTGTGAAATCCTTGTCCGGCTTTCCTCCCCAGCTTACCTTCCTTCACCATGGTTAGCAGGAGGGGATCCGGGGAGAAATGATCCATCCCGCTTCCCTCCCTCATTTCCTCTAGGGTCTTCATCACCACGTCAATGCCAATCTCATCCGCATAAGAGAGTATCCCCTTGGGTAACCCCAACCCTAGGATACATCCCTTCTCGGCGTCATCCTTTCCCACTACCCCTTCCCTAAGGAGATAGCTCACCTCATTCACTGCAGGGGCAATCAGGTATCTCCCCAACCTCTTGGGTGTGGAGGGAAGGGTTGGTCTCACGAACTTCCCTGGAGATGGATACTGATAGTAACCGCTTCCCGACTTCACCCCCAGTTTACCCTGAGATACCAACCTTTCCGTGGAAGCGCATGGGAACGCCTTGAAACCCCTTGCAGTAACCGCCTTCCACACGCTGTATCCTATATCAAGCCCCGTGTAGTCTGCAAGGAGGAAGACGCCCATGGGGAAACCAAGTTCTTCCATGGCTGAAGAGTCCACTTCCTGAATTGTTGCCATTCCCCTTTCCACCAGATAACACCCGGCCTCCATTATCCTCAGGAGCACCCTGTTCACGAAGAAGCCCGGGACATCCTTGACCACTATGGTCTCCTTGTTCATGGATCTGGCCATCTCCACTGTTGCCCTCACCGCATCGTCTGATGTATCCTTTCCCCTGACCACTTCCACTAGGGGCATCAGTACGGGTGGATTGAAGAAATGCATTCCCACAACTCTATGAGGGGATTTCAGCACGGAAGCAATCTCTGAAATGGGCAGCGAGCTAGTATTGGTAGCTAACACCGCGGAAGGTGAGGCGTGAGTCTCAGCGTTTTTGAAGATGGTTCTCTTCAACTCAAGGTCTTCCTTCACCGCCTCCATCACGAAATCGGCATTCCTTAAGGCCTGTACTTGGTCAGTCTCTGGGTGAATCCTGGCCAGAACCTGTTCAATGCCCTCCTTTAGGGAGCCGGACTCCTTCAACTTGGAGAGACTCCACTTGATTCTCTCCATGGCCTGTTGCAGGATCTCCATTGAGATGTCGTTCATCCATACCTCGTTGCCCGCGATCGCTGCAAGTTCAGCAATCCCGTGACCCATTACGCCGGATCCTATGACTGTAACCTTCAATGTTGAGACCTCAAGCTAGTTCTATGTTTATCCCCACAAGTTTTCTTACCAGGTCCCTGGCCACCATCAACCTCTGTATATCGTTTGCCCCCTCGTATATGGTGGTGATCATGGCGTCCCTCAGGTAACGCTCCACCCCAGTCTGGACCTCTACGCCTGCTCCCCCGTGTATCTTTATTGCCAGTGAGGAGACCTGTTCCGCAACCTCAGTGGCTATCATCTTTGCCAGTGATGCGGCAGTAACTGCAAGGTTGTGGTTCTTCTCCGCAAGAGTTGCAGCCCAGTAGGTGAGCAACCTGGCAGACTCAAGGTGAGCTAGCATGTCAGAGAGCTTGAAGGCTATTCCCTCAAAGGAGATGAGGGGTCTCTCAAACGCCTGCCTCTGTAACGAATAGTTGAAAGCCCTCTCGAACGCCCCTTGGGCGATTCCCACTGCCTGGGCAGCTACTCCCACTCTTCCCCTGTCATAAGTTGTCACGGCCACCTTGAAGCCCTCATCTACCTTTCCCAGAACGTTTTCCTCTGGTACCTCCACGTTGTCCAGTATTACCTCATTGGGTTGTTCTCCCCTGAGCCCCATTACGTTTATCTTTGAGCCAATCTTGACGCCGGGCCAGTCCCTCTCCACAATGAAGAACGTCAGTCCCTTCCACCTCTCCTTCCTGCTTGGCGGTGGACTTGTCCTTGCTGATACCACTAGGAAGGACGCCTTATCCGATCCGGTGATGAAGTATTTCCTCCCGTTGATTATCCACTTACTCCCTTCCTTCTTGGCGGTGGTCTTAATCCCCGCAACATCGCTCCCAGCCCCGGGTTCGGTGTTAGCGTGGGCAGCAAAGACCTCTCCCCTGGCCACGGGCGGGATGTATTTCTTTTTCTGCTCCTCTGTTCCAAAGATCAGGACAGGGGTGGTGAAAAGGTGGTTTGCCCCAATCCTCACCATGAAGGCTGGAGAGATCCTGGAAAGTTCCTCATTGGCGATGGTAGTCATCATCATGTCTCCTCCCTGCCCTCCGTAAGCCTCAGGAATCCCCACACCCATGAGGCCCATTTCCCTGGCCTTCTGGTAAATCTCTTCGGGAATGGAATTTTCCCTTTCTATTCTTTGAACGTTGGGAAGGAGCTCCTTCTCAGCGAACTCCCTCACTGCCCTCCTAAATAGCTCATGATCTTCAGATATTTTTATTTCAAAATCTTGCAAATTTTCGAAAGGAAACAAGTTAGATCGAGTATAGATATATCGAACAAAATATAAAATTTAGCTCGTGAATTTTGATAGGAGAGTTGAAGGGTAAGATACCTTGATTCTGGGTAAGCGGTTTTACTATGTATAGAAAAAATGTATAACTAAACTTAAATGCTAAGAAAAGGTATGATATGCATGGGATATTATAACTACAATTTGACGGTGGATAAGCTCCTCGACTACGGTTCCACCGTATACTCCAGTAAGGAGATTGTGTACAGGGATAGGAGGCGTTACAGTTTTTCCAAGTTTAGGGAGAGAGTTGAAGCCTTTGCCCAATCCCTACTAAAAATTGGTGTGAAACCAGGTGACAAGGTGGCAGTGGTTGACTGGGATACTGACGTCTATATGACCGCGTATTACGCTGTGCCCATGATAGGGGCGGTCCTTCACACCGTCAACGTTAGATATCCGCCTGAGGTCATGCTTAAGACTGTAATTCACGCTGAGGATAAGTGGGCCATAGTGAGGGATGAGTTCACCCCACTCCTGGAGAAGGGCAGGGCCTTTCTGGGCGGATTGAAAGGCGTGATTACCTACTCCGACGAGAGGGAGAAGGTCAAGACCAGCTTTCCAACCCACGACTTCTGGGAGCTTCAGGAGAGCGGAGAGAGATTACCTCCACAGGAGATAAAGGAGGACATGCAGGCAACAGTTTTCTACACCTCCGGGACCACAGGGGAACCAAAGGGTGTATGGTTCACGCATAGGGACTTGGTTCTTCACTCAATGAGCGTGGCCCTGACCACATCAAAGCCACCGTTAAGATCGTCACAGGATGATAATTTCATGATACTTGTTCCCATGTTTCACGTTCATCAGTGGGGATTTCCCTACGTCACCATGCTCGTTGGAGCAAACTACGTTCTCCCAGGAAGATACGATCCTGCAATGGAGATAGAGCTCATGAGGAGGGAGCACGTAACTTTCTCCGCCATGGTTCCCACGATCCTGTACATGATCCTGTCACATCCCAACGCGTCAAAGTACCCTGAGGTGTTCAAGGGTTGGAAGGTGATGATAGGTGGGGCTGCATTACCCACTGGACTGGCATATGCGGCTAGGAAGATGGGAATAAACATAGCGGTGGGATACGGGATGTCCGAGACGGCTCCAGTGTTGACTGTAGCCTATTACACACCCGAGGTGGAGAAATTGCCTGAGGAGGAGAGGTTCCTCCAGCAGATAAAGACAGGTGTTCCCATACCCCTATCCCAGGTCAAGGTGGTGGACGAAAAGGGGAATGAGGTTCCGTGGGATGAGAAGACGGTGGGGGAAATAGTGGCTAGAGCCCCCTGGTTAACTAGGTCATACTACAAGGACCCGGAGAGGACTGAGAAGCTCTGGAAGGATTCGTGGCTCCACACTGGAGACCTGGCAGTAGTTGACAGGTACGGTTACATCAGGATCGTGGACAGGGATAAGGACGCAATAAAGAGCGGAGGGGAGTTCATTCCATCACTGATACTCGAGGACATAATCTCCACACATCCCAAGGTGGGTGAGGTGGCCATAGTGGGAATGAAGGACGAGAAATGGGGCGAGAGGCCAGTTGCATTCATAGTCCCCAAGGGTGAGTTGAAGGAAGAGGAGATAAGGCAGTTCCTCATGGGCAAGGTGGAAGAAGGGAAGTTACAGAAATGGTGGATCCCAGACAAGTTTGTGTTCGTGAAGGAGTTCCCAAAGACGTCCACTAACAAGATAGATAAAAAGGCATTACGTGGCCAGCTAAGCCCTGGTTAAATTCACTCCCTCCACTAGAGCGAACGGGTATACTCCTGGGAGGGGCGCATCCCACCAGGCCACTGAATACCTTTCCTTGGAAAGTTCTTTTATTCCTGAAATAATTTTTCCCAGTTTGTCTGCTATCCTGACTCTCCCCGCAACTCCTACAGGTTTCCCTTCTTTTATCACCACTACGGCGTCCCTACCCACGGTCGAGAACTGTCCCTCAGCCCTGTTCTGAAATCTTGTATACCAGTTGTTATTGAACAGGATCACGTTGCCATCCAGCAGGGAGCTCTCCGAAACCTCTCCAGGAAGGACCTCGAGGGTCCACGGCCTGGGATAGACCCATCCAGCATTTCCAGTGGTCTCCCGATCTAGTACCTTCCCAACCTCAATGTTCAGGAGGGGGCTCGTGTAAACTCCCCTGTCTATTATTGTAGTCCTCCTGGTGGGCACTGCCTCATCGTCAAACTCCCAGGAATTGAGCTCGTCTCCCTTTGGGTTGTCCATAAGGGTGAACTTCTCGCTTGCAACCACGTCTCCTGGCTTCCTTGTGGATAGGAAACTGTTTCCTGTCATTATGCTGTAACCTGAGGCAGAGTATGCAACAGTTGCCATTAGGTTGCCCATCACCAGGGGAGATAATACGACGTTATATTTACCGTCGGAGACGTCGTAATGGCCGGTGATGGAGGCGTATTCCTCAGCCCTGGAGATGGTGTCTCTCACCTTCCTTTCGTCATATGATGATGAGGCAAAGGCCCACTGTCCGCTGTAATCTCCGTTCTTTGCCCTGAAGTAACCCTGGAACCAAGTCCTGCTTTCCTCCCCCTCAAATCCGTGAATTGTGGTCAGTCTCTTGGTGATGATAGTGGCCGTGACGGTACCGTACAAGGGATACTTGGAGGAGAGGAGGGGCAATAGCCTTGATGAATCCTCAAAGAGGTTCACCACTCCCTTATCCACCTTGGAGAAAGAGAACTTCCCCGACCTTTCCATGACCGTGGGGACTATCCTAGACTCGGGTAGCTGATCTAGGGCCTTGTCCAGGCTCACCTTGTCTAGGGAGCTCACCTTAGTTACGGTGAACCTGTTCCCCTTTCTGAGCAGTACGTTAAAGTACTTATCCCTTAACCTCTGAATGGTTTCAATCCTGCTTTCCACCACCTTGATTACCAAGGTTTGACTAAATATCTCCTGAACGGCGTACGGACTTGACATCTAGATCACCTTAACCATTACGTTCCTGAGCCTGAGATCCGGTCCACCCATGGAGACTGGAATTCCTTGATCCGGATCTCCTTTCCCGCATGTACCCGGGTAGAACTCCAGGGAGTCGTCAGCTCCATCGATGGCGGAAAGGAAATCCGTGGTCTTTCCCTCAAGGACAGGGAATAGAACGGGATCCCCAATCTCACCACGTCTTATCTCGTACGCTTCAAGCCCTATGTACCGCTGGCCCATCCTCATATCGTCTATGTTCCACTCCATGTACGTTTTGAAGAATATTCCCTCCTTTACGTCCTCAATTAGTTCTCTGAAATTCATGTCCCCTGGAACAAAGAAGGTATTGGACATCCTGATTAGGGGCTCTCGATCAAAGCCAGAGGCCCTGGCAGATCCGTTGCTCGGAACGTTATTCCTCTTCGCTGTAAATCTGTTCTGTAACAGCTCATTCACCTCTCCCTCCCTGATCAGAAGCTTTCTCCTGGCCTTCACTCCCTCGTCATCGATCTGGTAGTAACCCATGCTGTTCTGTATGGTAGGATCATCCGCCACGTTCACTGCAGGATTTCCGAGTCTCCTGGAGTTCATGGTAGCTAGGTAACTGGTACCGGCCTGGGCAAATTCTCTACCTAGAACTCTATCAGCCTCGAAGGGGTGTCCAACGGACTCGTGAGCCATAATCCCGCTCAGGATAGGGCTCAGGACCACATCCCTCCTTCCAGGGCTTATTCCCTTACCTGTCTGAAGAACTCGATCCAGTGCCTTCACCCTCTCCACCAGATGAGCACCTACCTTCAATTCCCTCAAAGTCTCCAGTCCTCCGCTTTCCCCCAGTTCATGCCACGCTGTGATGGTTCTGCCATTACCCGACATCACTAGGTTATATGATACGAGGATCCTGGGCACTCTGCCCACGATTCTGGAGCCGTTAATCAGTATCTCCTTCTCCTCGACACTCTCGGAGTAGGTTAAAACGAAATTGTGAAGCTTGGACTCAATTTTCTGGGAGAGGACCTCCTTGGAGATGTCCTTCAGTAAGGCAATCTTCTCCTCGAGGGAGACGGAGGTGAGGGGAGTTTTCTCGTCCACCTGATATGTTCCGTTCTCAGGTTCCACGTCTAGAAAATCGCTGGACCACCCTGACACCCTCTCTGGACTCGGGTTAAGTTCCTCTGGTGATTGGGAGGAGGCGAAGAACAGCGCACCGTTGAAGTACCTGACGGAATACCCTCCCTCCACCTCGTCATAGACCCCTAGCAACTCACCGTTCATCAGGGAGATTACCCTTGAGGAGATCTGATGATGCCTTACCTCAACGTACTTGAAGGGAAATTTACTGGCGATGGATTCTAACTCATCCTCTTTTTGGGTCATACAGACATTGTACAACACAAATTAATGAACTCATCCCCTATTACAGTATAAATGCAGAGTAATATGGGTAGTTTTTCAGTAAGTGAACCTGCCTACCAGGTCCAGTTCTGCGCATTTCAGGTTGAAGCGTCCTCGACTATATAGCGTAGGAGGCATGTCCGTTATTCGCAATGCTACTGCATGCTTTCAATGTCACAAAGTCGGTTCAGTTTGGGTAAATAACGAACTAAAGTTGCCTACAGTTACAAAATTCTTTTGTACCATTAATCTGAAAGTTTACATATGAGAATAGTAGTACTGGGGGCCAAGGGAGGGGTCGGAAAGTCTATGGTGGCTCTGCTCTTGGTGAGGTTCCTGCTCTCCTTGGGAAAAAGGATACTAGTGGTGGACAGGGATATGACAGGTTACATTTCATGGTTGGCGGGAATCCGGGGAAAGGGACTCATGGCCAGTGTGATAGACAACGAGGAACATAACTACCTGAAGACGTTCAACGTGGATAAGGGAATCCTACACGTTCTAAAGTTCTACGGAGATGGACCGAGGCTGGTGAACGACGTGAGACAATTCTCCAGGGAGGATATAGCCAATGAGGTGAAGGAAAGATATAGGGAAGTCCTTTCACTTCCCCACGATCACATAATATATGATAACAGGGGCATGATAGAGCCCAGCGAAATAGAATTCAGTCTGGAGATCGGAATGTACCTGACCAAGTACCCTCACACTCAATCATACTGGGTTTACGTATCTGACTCTCTAGATGTTAATTTGAAGATGACCTTGGATTACGATGACTATCTCTGGAGTAAATGGTCCAAGAATCTCAACGTTAAGGGTAGATCCCTTGTAATCAACATGGTACCTCCTGATTACAAGCTACCTAATCTAGACCTCTCCAGGTTTAACGTGGTGATTCAGATCCCCTTCATGGAGGGGCTATTCGAGTACTCTGGCAGGATTGAGGAACTTCCTGTAGTGAGCTCCCTGAGTCCTATCCTTCCCTTCCTGGGCTAAGTCATGTGACGTCAAATGCAACCTCGAGCAATCTCTTACTTTGCCTGAATCTCCAGTAATCCTGACGGATTGTACCAATTTCCCTGGTTGTTGGGGTATGGTCCTTGGCACAGGCGTTAATGTTCCAACCGGGTATCTTAACGATCACCAGTTCCCTGACCTCAGGCGGGACGGGAAAGTAGTCGTATATGTCATTTCCGTAAATCCTTTCAGCCTCCCCCCTGGGGACAACCTCCCTCAGGATGGGTAGGCCCTCATTCACAATGCGATTAGCCTCCCTGAAAACGTTATCCATCTCCTGGTCTGTCGGTTTCCTTTCGAGGATGACCGTTATTCTCCCGTGATTTTCCTTCACGTACGTGGAGTAGGTTATCTTGGTGTTAAGCACGCTCTGGAGGGCTCCCTTCACCACATGAAGACCAGTGTGGGTTCTCACCTCAGAAGGTAAATTCGTTCTGTCCCACCTCTCCCTTCTTCCTCTTCTCCTCCTCCCTCTTCCTTAGCTCAACCCTCCTGATCTTACCGCTGATTGTCTTGGGAAGTTCATCCACGAACTCAATTATCCTGGGCACCTTATAGGGCGAGAGAAGAGTTTTAACCTTCTCCCTTATCTCCTCGGCAAGCTCCTTGCTGGGGTTATATCCTTTCTTCAACACTATGAAAGCCTTAACCAATTGCCACCTGACGGGATCTGGAACGCCTACCACTGCAGCCTCAGCCACCGCGGGATGTTCCAGGAGCGCACTTTCTACCTCAAATGGTCCCACCCTGTAGTCTGACGTTTTTATAACGTCATCTCCCCTTCCCACAAAGTAGAAGTATCCCTCCTCGTCAAAGTACGCCTTATCCCCCGTGTAGTAGTATCCCTCCCTGAACGATTCCATGTTCTTCCTTTCATCGCTATACCCCAGGAAGAGACCTATGGGTCGAGGGGTGAGCCTCACAGCAATGTGACCCACCTCGAACGGTCTTGTGATCTCCCTTCCCTCATCGTCGAGGAGCCTCACGTCGTAGAGAGGATGCGGTTTACCCATGGAGCCCGGCTTCACCTTAAGGAAGGGGAAGTTACCTATCATCGCGGTGGTCTCCGTCTGACCGTAGAAGTCACGTATGGTGAGGTTGAACTTATCCTTCCAGGTCTTGATCACCTCTGGGTTCAGAGGTTCTCCTGCACTCACCACAGACCTCAATCTCTCGAACTTGAACTGGTTAAGGTCGAGGGTTATAAACTGTCTCCAGGCTGTGGGAGGCGCGCAGAAACTGGTTACTCCCATCTCCTCAACCTCCTCCAGATACCTCTTGGAGTCCAGCTTCCCCTCGTAATTAATTGCGGCAATTGTTGCACCGACCAGGAGAGGAGAGAAGAATGAGCTCCAGGCGAACTTCGCCCATCCAGTGGCGCTGAGGTTCAGGTGAAGATCGTTTTCCCTCACCCCTATTATGGAGGCTGTGGTGATGGAGCCCAGAGGGTAAGAAACCGCGGTGTGGATTACCCTCTTGGGCATACCCGTTGTTCCCGAGGTGAAGTAGTTTATGATCACGTCCTCTCCCCTCGTTTCCTCAGCCTCAGCGTTACCAGACTCCTCCTCGAGGGAATTCCACGTTTCCCTCTTTCCATCAATCAGAAACTTCTCGGTCTTAAGGGAACCCAGCGCCTCCTCCACCACGTGAGCCCTCAAGGAGTCCGCAATCACAGCGTTGGGTTTAAGGTCTGAGAACCTGTACTTCAACTCCGCAACAGTTAAGTTGGTCGCGCTGGGAACCATCACGAATCCTCCCTTAATCACTGCAAGGAACACGGCCCAGTGCATGGGGTGGACCTTGGTCATGAGATACACCACGTCCCCCTTCTTGAGGCCATGTTTCCTCAGAGTATTGAGCACCCTGTTGGACATGAATGAGAGTTCGTGGTAACTGATCTTAGCCTCCTCTCCTGTGTTCATGTCCCTCCATACTAACGCAGTCTTTCCACCCCTCTCCTTCACATGAATTTCCTCAAAGACGTCCCTGACCCAGTTGAACTTCCTTAGGTTTAACTGGCCCATCATTCCCACTAAATCCTTGAGTGACTCCTCACCGGGAGAATTCTCATACTCAATGAATTTCCCGAAAAACTCACGAACAGTTACCATGTATATATCTATCCAAAAAGACATTATTAATTTTAAGAGGAGGGTAGAGCCACGGAAAGATCATCTTCATAGATCTTTAGGATGGATGTGGTGTTGTGTATCACGTAATATAGGGGTATTGCCTCCACGTACCCAAATCCGCCGTCCACTATTATCGTATTGCCCACCACCAGTGGAGTGTCTATGACTAGGTCCTGCCCTGTGGGATACAGGTTCACCACTTTCCCTGTACTTGCATTTATCACCTGGATGTACTCGAAATCAGGGTTCAGAATGTATCCGTCCACGTATGTGGGTCCAATGAGACCTGGCGCGCCCCTAACCAATGGGTCTTCCCAGATAACCGCACCGTTACTCAGGTTTAGCGCTAGGATTTTCCCATCCTTACGGTCATTGATGTAAATATGTCCGTTCACAACGGCAGGGCTCTCCCCATTGTTAGCCCCTGTGGGAAGCACGTAACCTGACACGTTCCTGATCCAGATGATTTGACCGTTGGTTTCATTCAGGGTTATTACTATTTCCCTAGCCAAGGTTTCGTTGAAGAGCGGACCGTGATGAAGCGGGTAGCCCGATATGAACCCGTCCACTACGTAATCCCCTGAAACGGCCATCACAGCGTCACCTGGGCCGGAGTCGTAAGTGAAGGGTAATTTAGTGACCCATGCTATCTTCCCGGAGGTATATATCCCAACAAGTGAGGATACGTTTTGAGGATAGGCTGAGGAGAAACCGGCAACCAGTATGGTTCCGTTGGACGCATTGACGTAATCTAGACTGGCCATATTTGCAGTGCCAAACGGGCCAGTTCTCCATATTAGTGATCCCGTCTCCGCATTAACTGCGTAAATGTAGCCGTCGCCGTCATCGAAGTAGATGGTGTCGTTAAGGATGACAGGAGTCGGCATTACCTGCGACTTGGTCTGGAAGAACCACACTGGCTTGCCCGTGGAGGCATTGAGAGCCATAAGCCCTGATAGGCCAGTGAATTCTCCCCTGTGTCCTCCACCGAAAGCGTTGAGCAGACCTTGGCCGTAGGTGAAGAAGGCCCCTCCCAGCCCCACGTATACTAGACCGTGATAGATCAGAGGCTGGGACATGAGCGTATCGGGTAACATGGCCACAAACACGGACTTGCCCGTGAGGGCATTTATGGCATAAAGTACTCCATCTGAGGCGGAGACATACACTATCCCGTTGGCGTAGGATGGAGGAACTGCATCTCCCATCATTTGCACGTATCCTTCCCTGAATTCGGGAGTGAAAGTCTTGATCAACTTAAGCCAGCCGGTGATGTTGTTAAAGCTGAAGGCCGGCATGATTTGCTGATAGACCCAGCTGGTATTGAGGTCTCCTTGGACATAGGGTACTCTGTTCTGCGAGTTATCAAAAAGCGTCCAGGATCCCTCTGTCAGGTTAGGTAAATTTTGCGGGAAGTAATAAACGCACACGGGAAAACCGTCAACCTGATACAGGTTCATCTGATAACTTGGGGACGGTCTCACCACCTTCACCGACGTGTGAGTCGTCTCCGAGAACGCATATCCGATTCCAACTCCAACGAGGAGAGCGAGAACTATTCCGACTAAAATCTTGTATTCCATGAAACAAACAGGAATCTTACAACTATAAAAAGTTTCACTTTTATTTTCTAAAAATTCTCTTTAACTTTTAAAATCTTCCACCTGATTTGTTTTCATCTACTCTTCTTAACGAGTAATACCACCAGACCCGCCAGAATGTCGAATAGGGCAAGGGAGTAAACTCCTGCCGTGAACACTCCTGTCAAGCTCTCTAGGAAACCAACAATGATGGGTCCAGCTATCCCTCCTAGATTGCCCAGAGCGTTAATAAGGCCAATGGATGCTGCCGCAGATTCCTCACTTAGAAATTCTGTGGGAATTGTCCAGAAGACAGGAATGAAACTGTAAATCCCAATTGCAGATATCACGAAGAATATGAATGAGACCACAGGTTCTCTCAGGGTGAAGGCACTCAACGATAGGCCTATACCAGCAACAAGAAATATGGCCAGCGCCAGGAGCTTTCTAACTCCCGCAGTATCCGAATACCTTGAGATGAAGATGAGGGATATGGATGCCACGAGGTAGGGAATCACTGTGAGGTAGCTGGCCGTAGATGCGGAGACTCCAAAGCTCTTTATAATGGAGGGCAACCAGATGGTGTAACCGTAAAGGGACGTGACTCCAAGGAAATAGATTAAAACGAGGAGCACCACGTCCCTATCTCCAAGAGCCCTCTTCCAAGAGCCGTGAGATACTATCCTCTTTTTCTCATCCTTCTCAGCCTTCATCTTGTTCAGGAGTTCCTCCTTCTCCCCCTCGCTTAACCACTTTGCATCCTTGGGAAAGTCCGTGAGGAAAAGCCAGATTATAACCACTGAAGCCAGGGCCAGTATACCCTCAGCAACAAATAGATATCTCCATCCAGGGTCGTCTCCAAATACCGAGAAGAATGAACCAGCTATGAGTCCCCCTATGATCCCTGACACTGGGATGGCAGCATTGAACAGGCTGTTGGCGAACCCCCTTTCATCTCTCAGGAACCAGACGCTCAGGTAGAAGATGACCCCCGCGTAAAAGGGCGCCTCTGCCAGTCCTAGAAGGAACCTCAGAAGGTAAACCTCAGGAACGTTCTGAACGAACCCCGTGAGAATTGTTATGATTCCCCAGGCTGTGAATGCCAGGGCAAACACTCTCCTGACTCCTATCCTGCTTATGCCCAGGTTTGAGAAGACCTGAGGGATAGCATAGGCCACAAAGAACAGACTCGAGGCAATGGAAGCTATGAGATCTGCACTGGTCTTGGGAACGCCTAGATCCCTGAACATTCCTGCAGAAATTGCGTAGGAGATGTTAACCCTATCCAAGAAATTTACTAGATAGAGATAAAAAAGGATGGGCAACAACCTAGCTATTCTCTTTGAAGAGGATATACTCCTCAATGGTTGATCGCTCATTAAGATAATATTTGCTAGGCAATATTATAAATCATGAGAACTAGAATTAATCTTTACGGCCTCTGGTCTCCTTTAGTGCCTCATACACGAGCATCCCCACGAAGAGGGTAATCACTCCGATCTCCAGGGACTGAATCCCTAGCGATACAAGGAAGACTGCGGACAATCCTGTGGACAATATCTGGAGAACTGGATAACCTGGAGATCTGAAGACCCCACGAAGTCCCCTATGTCTAGCGATCATCACTTCTAGCCCCGTCAGCATGTAGGAGAAGACAATCCCAAAGTTGCTGGCTAGAGCAATGCTTTCCACGTTTCCCAGGAAAAGGGAGAGCATCATGATTGCACCCACAAGGATAAGGGGATGTCTCACGGAGAGCTGAAAGTCCTTTGAGAGTTGATCCAGCGTTCTCTCACCCGCCACAATTATTGAGAGCGTGACGCTCACCGTAGCTATCAAGGCTGAGGCTCCAATCACGTAATATATGGCTGACGGAGCGTGTATACTGCTCAGTGCCAGGGAGAGGGGTGCAGAGGATAGCCCATAGTAGGTGTAGGGAACAGCATCCACCATGGCGAAGATTACGGATATGTAGACCAGTGAGGTAATTATTAAAGACCATACAATGGCCCTTGGAATTACCCTCTCACCGTTCTCGGTGGAGGGAGTGAGGGTAGCTATGGTGTTGAATCCCGAGTAGGCGAAGAACGCCAGGTTGGAGGCCACTAATAATCCTGTTATCCCATGGGGAAGAAATGGAGTGAAATTATGTGTCCTGAGTCCAGCGATGGCCAGAGTTGACGTCGTGAACACCAGAAGACCTAGGAGGTTAACCACGACCAGCGCAGTTTCCACGTTGGCCACAAGCCTTAATCCAAGGTAGTTGAGAAAAAGCAGAACGGCGATGAGCAGAACTGCCATGGGATAGTACAGAAAGGATGGAACGCCGAGCTGGGTCATATAACCTGAGAAGCCAAGAGCAGTGGCTGCCCCACTAATGGAGTAAGCTATAACCCTGAACCAGCCCACGAGGAAACCGCTCATCCCTCCAAGCGTCTTCAGGGTGAAGCTGTAAACCCCTCCCTCCACGTCAGTATAAATTGAGGATAATTCAGCGCTATTCAGGCCCACTGTCATGGCGTAGATCGCCGTTATGACGAAGGCTAGGATAGCCCCTGGTCCTGCGGAGGATATGGTGGTACCGGCCATAACGAATATTCCCGCCCCTATGATGTTACCCAATCCTATGAAGAGAGCCTGCCAGAAGCTAAGTTTCCTCATGGGAAGAAGTATTGTGACGATTAATTTAACTGTTGAGTCTGGGGATAGAGTCGTCAAACTTGCAAAAATTTGTTTTATGGCTCCGTAACTTTGCATTGAAACTTACAAACTTAAAATATGCCAACACGACGAGACCCTGAGTCTGGGCATATATGACTCGTATTAAATAATTTGGAGATCATAAATCTAATACGTCACATCGCAGGACAAACCTTATGGAAAATTGACAAATCTGTGGATCTGGGGAAAACCCCATTAGAAAATCGTGAACCGTCAAAAATCAACGTATATATGAGTAGCACTTTTCGGAACTTACCTCAGGCTGAACAGTTTCTTGGTATCACCCACCTCAAGGTAAAGGGTTTTAAGCAG
>NZ_JAKNCW010000017.1:0-45059 GCF_022064045.1 Metallosphaera javensis (ex Hofmann et al. 2022)
CTGGGTCGTTGGGGTTGAGGGAGATGGCCATGTCGTATTCGCGGAGTGCACCGTCTAGGTCGCCCTTCTTGAGGAGCGCAATGGCCTTGTTATAGTGGTAAGCTGGGTCGTTGGGGTTGAGGGAGATGGCCATGTCGTATTCGCGGAGTGCACCGTCTAGGTCGCCCTTCATGAGGAGCACATTGGCCTTACTGTTGTGGTAAGCTGGGTCGTTGGGGTTGAGGGAGATGGCCATGTCGTATTGGGAAATCGCCTGATCGAATTCGCCTTTCAGGTAGTGGGAAAACCCCTTCATGAAATGTGACATGTCCTCGGTATCACGTTCTGGGTTGAGGATGCCCAGCACCTCGAGCACGTTGACCACTCTGCGAGTGTAGGCCACCAGTAAAGATGAAGTCGCGGTTAAGTTTCCTAATAGGTCTTGGTAGTCTATTTTCTTGTTAATGTCTGAAAGCCAACCTGAGACCGCTTCTGCGACCTCTCCCGTGAGTAGCCCGCTCATGTAAAGCGCGGTGAGCCAGTAGAAGGGCCTCTTCTCCAGTCTTGAACTGTCCTGAAGGTATGAATTCACTAGGAAACCTACCACCCTGTAGTATAGGTCCAAGGATTCGCGCCTCAGCTCCTCATATTTCAACTTCTCGGAGAGGAGATCAAATCCGTAACCTGAGTTCGTCCTCCTTAATTTTCTCCTCACCACACTGATCATGACCTGGAACACTAGGAAGTCCACCACGTCCTGAAATGTGGCGAAAGCGTCATATTTAAGGGTCTTTTCGATCTCCTCGCGGATTTTGGGAACCTTGATGTCCATTTGCCTCAGGAGGTCCCTCATCCCGTTCAATCGCCTTACCTCATCCACGAGCTTCGTTATGTCCTGACCTTCAGGGAAATTCTCGCTGGCGATCTCATCGGTGACCTCCCTGTACCAAGAGTGGAGGGAGGCAACTTTATCCTTCACGTCCACAAACCTGGGGAGCCTCGTCCTGGTCATCCTCTGGAACTCCTCCAGGAACTCTTCAGGGAAACCGGGGTAGTGAGAAACTGCATAATACGTGAGCAGGAGGTGAGGACTCCCATTCTCCCCTGCCTCTACCCCCGTTTCCAGCCTGAGTATCTCGGCCAGCAGGGAGCTGATTCCCCTGGGCAGTCCCCTGAGCACTTGATTTACGTCAAGGTTGGAAACCAGTTTCTCCGTCACCAGTTTCGCCGCCTCCACGGCGTAGAGGGAAAGCCCCTCCGCCCTATCGGTTATGGCCTGGGAGATGATGTCTAGCTCCTGATCTAAGAACCCACTTAGTTTGCCCTCTTTCATTCTCCTCTCCATCTCATGTTCCAGGGATCTCCTGGCTATCTCCTTCACGACCTCCCTGGAGTAATTCACCCTCATTATGTCGAACCTGTCGTCCTCCCTGAGCCTCTCGAGGAGATCCTTGAGGTAACCCTCCCTCACTGCGACCACTATCCTGGAGAGGGGAGGAGGACTGCCCTCATACTTCAGAATGCGATCCAACAGATTTACGTTCTCCTCCCTAGTCAAGTCCACAATCGCGTAGGAATCGGTAAGCTCCACGAAGTCCACAGGACTGAACTGGCTCACGTCCCTTATCCAGTAGAGGTCGCGTCCCTGGAGGAGTTTCCTTCCCACAAGATAAAGCAGTGTAGTCTTCCCGGAGCCCGGCTCGCCCACGAGAAGAACGAACTTTCCTGATGCCTGAGAGATTACACGGTTCACCAGATCATCCACCTCCCTGTCCTCCTTACTGTTGCCCAGGCCCACAATCCTCTCGGGTTCCCTCAAGTTCACAAGTTCTCTCCTGAGTTCCATCTCGTTCCTTATCCTCCCAGTGCCCCTGGAAAGTATCTCTTCCCTGAGCTTCTTGAGGTCGTTCTCCAGCTTCGTAACCATATCCTGCAATTTCCTGAGCTCGGCCTCCAGCCTTTCCCATTGACCCAAAATCTGATTTAGGGAAGTGTAGGCCTCATCGGCTCCCATTCCGAGCTCATAGGCCACCTTGGCCGCGATCAACCTCTTGAGCTCCTCGTTCAGCTTACTCCAGTTCTTCGAAAGCTCGACCATGGAAGCCCAACTCATCTCATCCCTTTCCGCGAAGTGAAGGAGCAAAACTATTGCGACGCTCGCTGCAGTGGCTACTAGACCTAAGGAAGGAAGAAGTATGGAACTAATTTCTCCCAGCACTTCCCGGTTTCCAAGCATCCCTCTGGTAAGGGCGATAAGTGTGTTAACGATCCCTCCCCTCACCTCCTCCCATTCGGGAAGATCCAGCATGACATGCACCCTAGAAAATATCTCCATCTGTTCATCAAATTCGTGAGGTTGAAGAAGAAGTATCCCAGGGGGCACGAAACTGGCCCCCAGCCAGCTAAGTTTCTTCCTCAGGGCCTTATCATTTCTTATCCTCTTCAAGTTCCTCTTGGCCACTTCGTCCTCGAGTTCCATCACCAGGGGGTCCTCCAAGGGTATTCTATAGACGTAAATATACCCCTTTTTCTTCATGGTCCTTAGATGTTCCAGTACGGGCTCTAGAACCAGAAAGTCTTTCCTGAATGTGCGGGTGAGATAAGATATCTCCCTCTCCTTTAACCCAACCTTACGTAATTCGCTCTCAACTCCCCATCCCACCTTGGCTAGAAATCCTCTAGCCCGCTTCCCCATCGCCTCCAGAATGTTTGGTACTTCATCCTTGTTTTTGTCCAGGGGAGATAGGCCCAGAATCTCAGTGAAGAAATTTGCGCCCGCCAATTCGCTATCCTTCAGGTATTTATCCTTCAGGAAGTCCTTTCCACCCCTGGGGGGACCCACTATAATTACGCATTTTTCCCTGGATTCCCTCATCAGGCTCTTTATATCCCCCACAACCTGCTGGTTGAATCTGGAGAAGAGGTCCATCTGGGGAGGGGAAGTGGATGACATCATGCTAATATAATTATATAGAGATTATATAAAAACTTATAATATAGAGAACCTTGATTTGATGTGAACTAAACTTAAATTTACACCCTTGATGACGTAGTGTGTCCGCAAGCAAGCTTGGTCAGTTCTTAATTCATTCTTTAATTCTTGATGTTCTTGAAGTGACTCTAAACTCTCGAAATAAGTTCTCATCAAGGCTTCCATTGTGAATGATGACGCAATCTACGCGATATGATCATTTTATATATCTATAGCTCTGGGATTAATACCTTTTAAGAAGATGATGTAGTACCATACTCAGGATTTAACAGGATATACCAAGTCCTAAAGTTAACATGCATTATGTTTCACAATTTACTTAGAAGACGATCATGAAGCCGTTGGGAGGTGCTAGCCTAGAGGAGGACTGGGTCTGCCCGAGTCTCCAAAGGTTAGGCTCATGGAGGAGGAGATCCGTGAGATATAGGTTCTCTAAGGTTAAACGTTGGTGTCAAGGGTATGAGGGCGGGAAAGGAGCCACGCATGGAGCCCTCAGAGACTGCCACATGATAGCATAAACCGTGAAAAGGGCATACTTGGTAAAGTTACTCAACGATTAAAGGGATCGGCAGTAAGTTCAGAGAGCTAGCCTGGGACGCAGTCGATGATCAATTTCCACAGGGCCAGTGACTATTGCTACAGGAACAGAAACTATCACTTCCCAAGCTCCTTCCAAACCTAGGCCGTTATCTTGGCAATGTTGTAAAAGAGTCTTACCATTGTTCAACTTAATGCTTGCAAAGTTAGGGTTGACGATCCCCTGATATTTAATGCCGTATACTAGTGTAGAAATTGGAACTCCTCCCACACGATATTTAGGTTCATATGGCAAGGCGAGTTTACACTGAGCTACAGTAGGGTCATCTGTGTATAGTGTGGTCCAATATGTTCCATATCTATCTATGGAAAATACAAATTTTCTTTTTCTAATATAGTGTGTGGATTTTCTGAAAACCAGGCCTTATCTATCGAGACAGCACGGCTCATCCAAGCCCTATCCTGACGTGATTCATTCAAATACTCCACACACTATTTCTAATAAATCCGTATTCATTACCATTAGGAATGTACCTATATAAATAGAACTTTGTATCCAGTTCTTTAATATCCTTAAACCATTTCTTACCGTGAGTATTAATAAAAGTATCAAAAATACCCGAGCGTACCCAGTAATCATGGTCCGGGATGAGCGACAATCTCTTCACCTGAAATTGGGCAGATAATACTTTTTGCTTTCACTGATAGTACTATACATGCCCAGGAAAGCTTCTATTACGCTCCTTTCCGTTAACCCTATCTTTCCTAATATCCTGTCAAGTATCTCCTGTACTACCGGCTCTCGTACATCTAGAGTTTTTACCAGTTTGATGACCTCTAGATTTTCAATTTTACCTTCAATCATTTTCCATGTATAGATCACTTCCTGGGCCGTAAAAGTGTTAGCATCAGTAAACGAAATACCTTCCAGATTTAGCGATACGTGCTTAAGGTCCCCAGATGATTTCTCGTTACCCGATCTCTCCTTGGTCACAAATCTAACCACGACGCTGAGCGTGTCCCATGGGAATATTTCCGTTTGTATCTCGGAAAGTTCCATACTGAGGACCTCGTTATTATTGAGCTCATCTATGTTATCAAATCCCATGTGAGCACATCTATTTCTAGCTCCCACTATTTCAGCGCACCTTTGGTTGAGTCCCCTTTCTACACATGCTTTAATGGCGCGTTTTCTAAGGTCTACGCAGAGGGACAAATCCTTCAGTTTACTGGCAAATATTTCGGTTCCCCTGGCTATGGCGTCCAGAATGGGTCCTCTACCAAGATCTTGGTAGATGTCCCAGAAGTCCTCATTATACTTGTACATCACTTTAACCTGAATATATTCAGCTTTTCACGATATAAGGATATTGGTAATATAAATGTGATAGTAATCGGAAAGTTATCAATCTAGTTTTTATGTAATTATGTAAAATCACTGGTTGTATGTGAATGATACATGGATATCCCCAGAAAGATGAAGCGTAACATTATGGTTAAAGTGGAGTGCTGACAGGTTCGTATGACTAGCCCTTGAGGGGAAGCGAATCACTGGGTTGAGGATGGTGAGGGGACCTGGGAATATTAGGATTTGGCGTTACTCTTTGAAATGGAGGACCCGTAATCCCGTTCTATTAACCTCTCTCCAGTTTTTCCCTATGGACCGGTCCAGGATTCTCCTGAGCAACTCCACTTCCGTGATGGAGAGCGGGAGATGTTGTTTAAAAATCTGTAAAATGCCATTTGACAGTCCTACATATAACTGTCAAATAGTGTTTGACAGTCCTGCTGTGATGGGAGCGTGAGGGCATGAAACTGGATTTCTAACTGAAAATAATGAAATCGTGTCGATGAGTTTGGATAAATTCATCCTGTGGCGTTGTGGGTTTCCACTGAACTTCCTGAACCTTAAAAATCATGAGGACCGTGGGTCCTTCAGCTGGATCGGGTAAGATGATGGGATAACCTTGATGGTGTTGTGAATTGGCCATTCTGGTGAACTGTTACACTCTGTGGATGGATTTCCTAGTACCAACTTCACCCCACTGTAAGGTTCCCGTCAAATGGAAACCCATCCTCAACGCCCCGTGTGGAAGGATGCATTGGTCTCCGCAGGTCTCACTAGGTTCCCCCTAGGTGGCCATCCCACGTGACCGCACGATGAGTTTAACAGCCCACAGTGGTTCCATGCGTACTATGTTGGGAATCAATAGAAGAGTAACCCAACCTTCTCATGAGACTTCAGTCCCTCAACTTCAAGATTCTGCATTCTTCATGAATAAGATACTAATGACGGGGATGTAACTTTGTCTCTTGCACCAGGTTTTTTAATATCATTATGCATTGAAAGTTAAATGGAACCATCCATTTACGTCAGGGCAAACGCCAGACTGGGAGAGGGACCTCTGTGGGATCCCAGGAATGGAACACTCTACTGGGTGGACATTGAAGGAGGAAAATTACACGTAACCAGGGAGGGTAAGGACAGGACCATCGATGCTCCAAGCATGATCTCGGCGCTGGGCCTCACGGAAGATCCCGATACGCTCATAGCCTCGGCGGGACTAACCCTGTACAGGTACTCCCACACTTTCACCCCCATCTCCAGCATCAAGGGGGAAGGCGTCAGATTCAACGACGGGAAGTGCGGACCTGAAGGGGAGTTCTGGGTTGGAACCATGGACCTAAAGGAGGAAAGGGACGTGGGAACACTCTACAGGTTCAACGGTGAGTTCACTCCCCTTGTTGATCACCTCATAATCTCCAATGGGATGGACTGGTTCAGGAACGTATATTACCTTGTGGACAGTCCGAGGAAGAGGGTTTACGCCTTCAGGGTGAGGGGAGATGAACTGGAAAGTCTCGGGGCCGCAGTGGAAACCTCAGATTACCCGGGGGTCCCTGACGGGATGGTTGTGGACTCCTCGGGACTCATCTGGGTCGCCCACTACGGAGGGGGACTCATCACGGTTTGGGAGGCGTTCTCCAGGAGGCCAGTCCTGGAGATCAGGACGCCTGTAAAGATTGTGACGTCCCTCACCTTTGGAGGGCCCCAACTCAATCAGCTTTTCATAACCTCCTCATCCAGGGCAGGGGAGGATCTTGGGGGTTCGGTGTTCGTCGTGGACACGGACTACAGGGGACGCGAGCCCTTCATCTGCAGGGGTTTCTCACGGTGAATTCATGGACC
The DNA here is from genome assembly GCF_022064045.1 of Metallosphaera javensis (ex Hofmann et al. 2022). Lineage (NCBI taxonomy): Archaea > Thermoproteati > Thermoproteota > Thermoprotei > Sulfolobales > Sulfolobaceae > Metallosphaera > Metallosphaera javensis (ex Hofmann et al. 2022). The sequence goes on from NZ_JAKNCW010000017.1 coordinate 6,699, forward strand.
TCAGGATCCCCCTAGTGGCGCTAGTGGGAACTGTAGTTTCCTGGTACTCCTTCTTCTCCGTGGGGATACTCTCCGCGTCCCAATCCCCCTTCCATTCCCTTATTCTTTCAGCACTCTTCTACTTCTCTGCGTTCGTTGGTAGGCCTGTGGGGGCTTACCTCCTCGGAAGGCTGGGGGATAAACTGGGTAAGAGGTTCTCGCTCTCTCTTGTGTTCCTGTTCCTCTTCGTGGGGGACCTCCTGATTTCCTTGAGATCGCCCCTCCTCATAATTTCGCCAATACTCATTGGTCTCGCCCTGGGCGGTGAGTGGGGTAACGCGTCCGTACTTGTGGCGGAGAGCGTGGAGAGCATGAGGGGCGGATGGACCAGCGTGGTGCAGTTATCCGTTCCCCTGGGCCTGCTCCTCTCGCTCACCGTGATACTCTCCCCGCTATCCCTGCTTGTTCCCTCCCTTGTCTCGGCGTTCCTGATTCCCGCGATACTGCGCTTGCCGGAGCCCAGGGGAAGATTGACGGGAGCCCAGCTAAGCGGTATCAGGTCCTTGATGAAGGGGATCATGATCAAGGCCGGGGAGAGCTCCAACTTCTACCTTTTCACTTCCTTCTCCATTCCGTTCCTGGTGAAGGCCGGATTGGACCTGGGTACCCTCCCCGTGCTTCTGGTGTCGGTCGAGGAGATTTTCCTGATGATACCCATGGGAATAGCTTCTGACCTCATGGGAAGAAGGAAGGTGATAAGGACTGGAATGTTGCTGATGCTGATCTCCTCAGGGCTGTTAAGCGTCTCGGTCCTGGTGAGGAGCCCGGTCCTGGTTTTCGCCTCCTTCCTTCTCTTCGGCGTTGGGGATACCCTGAGCTATGCCCCACAGGGGGCCTACCTTTCCGAACTTTACAGGGCTGAGGAGAGGGTGATGATGACCGGGCTGGCCTATCAACTCTCTGCCGTCCTGGCGGGAGGAACCTCGATCCTCCTCACGTCCATCTCGCTCTCATTTCTGGGGGAGAGAGGAGGCCTGCTGGCGATACCCCTTCTGTCGTTGATGTATGTAACCATGTCAGTGCTCTCAGTGTAGGACGGTGAAAAGGGTTAATAATGACAATTCACACTTTTACCCATGAAATGGAGACTCCTCTTCCTTCTGCTGAGACTCTTGAGAATATTCAGAAAAAGGTAGAGTAGGGCTTATTTTTACTACTCTACGAAGCAATGATTTTTTACCCTCCTTCACACTACTTATCACATGGAGATCCTTTTACGTGAACTAGGTAAGCAGTTGAATGACCTGACCAAGGAATTTTATGAGAAGGTACTTCCCCCAGTGGACGTGTATGAGCAGGGGAATACTCTCGTCGTGATCGTGGATATGCCCGGTTTCGACAAGTCCAGCATTAACATAAGGCTATCCTCCGACGGAATCCTGAGGGTGGAGGGAAAGAGGGACGTGGAGCAGGCAGGGATAAAACACGTGGCGCAGAGACCCTCGAGGATCATGAGGGAGATCAAGCTACCCGTGAAGGTTCCAAAGGACGCGGAGGTAACGGGAAAGTACGAGAATGGGGTTCTCACGCTCAAGATCCCCATAGAGGGGGCAGCTAAGGTAAAGATAGAGTAACCGTTATTCCAAGAAGGGCTATCAGTATGGATACCACATCGCCCAGGAAAAAGTAGGCAGGGATGGAGGCAGCCACCACCGGTATGCCAATCCATTTCCTCTCCCTTCTTTTGGGCAGGGTTGGTTGCTTCAGCATTCTCTCCTTTATCCCCGCGGAGAAGTAATTGACGTAATCCATGACCTCATCCACGAGCGCCATCCGCATTAACCCCTCCTCCTCCACTAGCCTTACCAGGTTGGGCAGAAAATCGAATTCCGGATCAATCATTCTGCACGTACCCTCCAGAACGGAGGACATCCTGAAATACAGGGCTATCTTCTCCGGTAACCTGAGGGGGAACTTGAAGAATGCCTCGCTTGCGAGCCTGTTAAACTCCTCAAGCTCCAACTGGTCCACCGGAACACCCTTCATCTCCCTTATCATCAGGTCGAACCCCTTGGCCAGAACCTTTCGATCAGCGTAGGGCTGAACTGCGCCCAGCTGATCCAGAACGTTCACCAGCATCAGGGGGTCGCCCCTGCTTATGGTCACGTACATGCGGATCAGCTTCACCCTGGTCTCCCTGTCAATGTAACCTGCCATCCCGAAGTCGTAAAGTATTATGTTCCCGTCCTCATCCACGGAGATGTTTCCGGGGTGCGGGTCAGCGTGAAAATACTCCCCCTTCAGTACCGGGTAAACGAACACCTTGAACACCCTCCAGGCTAGACCCTTTCTATCAAACCTGTTCAGGGCTTCCTGTGAAGTGATCTTCATACCGGGGATGTACTCCATGACCAGGACGTGCTTTGTTGCCTTTATGGTGGTGGGGATCCTGACCCTGAATCCCTCAAGCTCCTCCCTCAACTTCTCGGTGTAGAAGGCCTCCCTCTCGTAGTTAAGCTCCTCAAATATCCTGGAGGAGAACTGCCTGAAGATGAGCTTGAGAGTCTCCACCAGGCTGGAGTCCAAGATCAGCCTGGTCAGGGGAAGGAATCTCCTCATCACTGAGATGTCAGCCTTCAGGATATCCTCAACTCCAGGCCTGTTCACCTTGATGGCTATCTCCTTCCCGTCCTTGCTTATCCCCCTGTGAACCTGTCCCAGACTGGCTGCAGCCAGGGGAGTGGGATCAACTTCCCTGATCACGTCTCCAGCCTCCCTGAAGATCATTTCCCTAACCTGCTCAAAGGGCGCTGGAGGTACCTCGTCCTGAAGCCTCTGTAACTCCCTCATGTACTCCTGGGGGAGGACATCAGCGCGCACGGAGAGAACCTGGCCCAGTTTGATGAAGGTGGGGCCTAACTCTATCATGGTATCCACAAACTTCCTGGCCTCCTCCTCTAGCTCCTCTCTGGGAATGGTCTCGCCTTTCAGTATCCTCCTCCTGAAATCCCTGTACCTCAAGAGCCTGGGCGTCATCTTTCGTAGAATGGTGAAGGTCCTGGAGATAGACACATGTAGATGATTCCATGTTACAATAAAATCTTTATACGATGGGACCTGGCCCAAGCCTGTGACCGCCAATCCTTCACTAGCCCAATTCAGGAGTATCGCGCAAAACTGCACCAGGAAGGGCAGGTTTTTATTTAAGATCCCCATCTATTTCCCATGGAAGTTATAGTTCCCATTCTCACACCCTTCAACCCCGATGGTACCATTAACAGAGAGGCCTTGAAGACCCACGCCCATAACCTACTCGAGAAGGGGATTGACCTGATCTTCCTGAATGGTACCACCGGACTGGGACCGGCGCTTTCCAAGGAGGAAAAGAAAGAAGCCCTGAAAACCCTCTCGGACATCACTGACAGAATCATATTCCAGGTGGGAGAGCTCAACCTGAACCACGTGCTGGAACTGGTGAAGTTCTCATCCGATTACGGAGTGAGGGGAATAGCCTCATACTCCCCCTACTATTTTCCAAGGCTTCCGGAGAAGTGGTTGATCAAGTATTTTCAGACCATTGTCTCCCATTCCTCTCACCCCGTCTACCTTTACAATTACCCGCTGGCCACAGGTTATGACATCTCGGCAGAACTTCTCTCCAGGTCTGGACTTGAATTGGCAGGGGTTAAGGATACTAACCAGGACCTCTCCCACTCCATGAAGTTCAAGTCCACCTTCCCCAAGATGAAGGTGTATAACGGCTCTGATACCCTCGCATTCTACTCCCTCGTTTCGCTTGACGGAACGGTTGCGTCCATGGCCAACTGCCTTCCCACCCTCTTCGTTGAGATGAAGAGGGCCATTTCACAGGGAGACTTGAGGAAGGCCCTGATTCATCAGAGGTTAATAAGCTCCATGGTGGAAATCGCCAGGAAATATGGTCAGCTGGGAGCCCTTTACGTCCTAACGGAGATCACTCAGGGATACTCGGTTGGTAAACCTAGACCTCCCATATTTCCACTTGATGAGGGAGAGGAAAAGGAGCTCAGGAAAGAAGTGGAGAACTTCCTCAAGGGCCTCGGTGTTACAGCTTGAAGACCATGGTAACTTTGGGCGAGATTCTCATAGAGCTCAACGCAGTGACGTCAGGACCTCTCAGGCACGTGAACTACTTCGAAAAGCACGTTGCGGGGAGCGAGGCCAACTACTGCGTGGCCTTCATCAGGCTTGGAAACGGTTGCACCTATATTGGAAGGGTTGGACGCGACGAGTTCGGTTACAACGCCATTGAATGGCTGAGAGGGAAGGGGGTCAACGTTGAGCACGTCAAGCTTGACGAAAATCCCACGGGTTTATTTTTCATTCAGAGGAATTACCCTGTACCACTTCACAGTGAGTCCATCTATTACAGGAAGGGGAGCGCAGGAAGTAAGCTCTCGCCAGAGGACGTGAAGGAGGATGTGGTGAGAGGAGCCGACCTCGTTCATTCCACAGGAATAACCCTAGCCATCTCAAACTCTGCCAGAGATGCCGTGTTCAAGGCATTCTCGCTCAATGAGAGAAGGTCATTCGACACCAACATAAGGCTAAAACTCTGGACTCCCGAGGAGGCAAGGAGCGCGATCATGAAGCTTCTAAGGGATTACCCGGTGAAGTACCTTATCACTGACGTGGACGACTCCAGGATTCTTGTGGGAGAGACTGATCCGGATAGGGCCTCCACTCTCCTGAAGGAATACGCAGAGGTTATCATCATGAAACAGGGACCCAGGGGAGCTTCCCTTTATCACGATGGGGGCAGGTACTTCTCCCCGGGCTATTCCGTCCCCGTGGAGGACGTAACTGGGGCAGGGGATGCATTAGGAGGAACTTTCCTCTCCCTGGTTACCTCAGGGTTCTCCTTGGAGAAGGCCCTGGATTACGCCATCGTAAGTTCAACGCTCAACGTAATGATAAGAGGCGATCAGGAGAACCTTCCCGGTCTACCAGAGATAGAGACCTTCCTTAGGGAAATGGATAAAAAGTAAAGCATGCATTCTATTTATGAACCTTAAGGAATTATCCCCGGAATTCAAGGAGATAACAGGGCTGGAGTCGAACACTCAGGTCTTTAAGACATATCTCGCAGGAGACTGGATATCCACAAAGGAACTGGAGGAGGTCGTGTCCCCCATAGATCTCACAACCTTTGCCAAAGTTCCAAGACTCCCCTACGAGATGGTGGACAGCACCCTTTCCAGGATATCAGAGAAGGGAAAGTGGGAAATCCGTGACCTTCCAGGAGAGAAGAGGCTGAGAATATTCCACGAGATGGCTTCCCTCTTGGACAGGTTCAGAAATGATCTGGTTGAAGTCCTCGTGATAGGTAACGGTAAAACCAGGGCAGCGGCAAACGGTGAGGTGAACGCGTCCATTGAAAGACTGATCAGGGCAGACCTAGACGTGAGGAAACTTTACGGAGAGTACGTGCCAGGGGACTGGAGCAGTGAGAGCCTGGAGACTGAGGCCATAGTGAGGAGGGAACCCCTGGGTGTGGTTCTTGCCATCACTCCCTTCAACTATCCTCTGTTTGATGTGGTGAACAAATTCGTCTACTCCACGGTGGCAGGCAACGCTATCCTCATCAAACCGGCAAGCAAAACTCCTGTCCCTGCCATCCTTTTCGCCAGAATTGCGGAACTGGCCGGATTTCCCAAACATGCCCTAGGAGTTTTAACCATTCCCGGAAAGGATATGGACAGGGTCGTGTCAGATAAGAGAATTGGGGTAATCTCCTTCACCGGAAGCACTGAGACAGGGGAGAGGGTAATCAGGGCAGGTGGAGTGAAGCAGTACGTAATGGAACTAGGAGGAGGGGACTCAGCCATAGTCCTGGATGACGCTGATCCCATCTCTACCGGGCAGAAACTTGTTACTTCAATTACCTCATACAGCGGACAGAGATGTGACTCCATAAAGTTCATCTTCTCTGAGCCCGGAGTGTACGAGAAGCTGAGGCAAACATTGTTGGAGGAACTGGCAAAGATCAAGGTGGGAGATCCCAGGGAGGACGTTAACATGGGGCCCATCATTGATAAGGGAACGGTGGATGAACTGGAGTTCTCGGTGAAGGATGCGCAAGAGAAGGGAGCGAAAATCATCTTCGGGGGTAAAAGGGTGAAGGAAAACTACGTAGAGCCCACCCTGATAGAGGCCTCAAAGGAGGTGGTAAAGAGCTTATACCTCTATCAGAAGGAGGTTTTCCTCTCGGTTGCAGTCCTGGTCAAGGTCAACAACGTGGATGAGGCCATCTCCCTGAGCAACTCAAGGAGATATGGCCTCGATGCCTCGGTGTTCGGAGAGGACATCAACAAGATCAGGAAGGCCATAAGACTGCTTGAAGTGGGGGCCGTTTACATCAACGACTTTCCAAGGCACGGGATAGGGTACTTCCCCTTTGGTGGGAGAAAGGACTCGGGACTGGGAAGGGAAGGGATAGGGTACACCATAGAGCATGTGACGGCCTACAAAACTGTAGTCTATAACTACAAGGGAAAGGGCGTATGGGAGTACATGTGAACACGGTTAGGTTCGCTCTCTTCCCGTTAAAGTTTCCTTAAATGCACACCATGATTCCACGGGAGTGATCCAACCGCACCTTCAGTCCCGTTGGAATATCCCCCAATTTTCAACAATGATTCCATCATCCCTTATTTATTAACTAAGAATCATAATTATAAAATGTGGAAGTCACATACGAATTTGAAACGAGCAAACCCAGTAACGTGGTTAAGGAGTACCTATCCAATCCGCACAACCTCATGAAGTACGTCCCAAGCTTCAAGAGTCTAAAGGAGACTGAGGAGGGCTGGGAACTTCAGGTCTCATGGATGATAACGGTCACGCTCAGGGTGACAATGCAACAGTCCAGGGACGAGATAACTTACCTCATCAAGAAAACCCAGGGACTTGTGAAGGTAAACTCATACCTGCGCTTCCTCATCCTCCCCACCAGGGACAGGACCGTGGTGAGATTAACCTTCTTTTACAGGGGACCCTTTGAGAGGGTTGCCAAGAGACAGACCGAGGAATTCTATAGAAGGGGCGTGGAAATATTTAAGAGGGATCTGGAATCGATCCCCAGCGAGGAAAGAAGGGAAGAACGGGGAGTTCCTAGCAACGTTAAGCTACTTCTGGGCATGAAGACCCTCCTCTCTAAACAGGTGGGAAAGGATCAGCTAGATGAAATTCTGGAGCAGGCCATGCTCTGGAGCGTGAATTCACAGGTGGTTGTACTCGTCTCGGACGGTTCCAGAAAAGTGGAGTTAAGGTTTAGAAATGGGGACCTTGAGAGCGGTGGAGATTTGTCGGAACTGGGCGACATGATCACGGTAATTGTGAAGGGAGAGAAAGGAGGTTAACCAAATTATCCTAGGTTGCTAACTAGCTCATGGATCCCTTTGAATACCTTGAAAACCTAGATGATCCCAGGACGAAGGAGTTCATTGAGGAGGAGAGCAGGAGGTCCTCCTTCCTTCAGGAGAGGGCGAAGCTCCACTACCAGTCCATCCTTACGAGGCTTGTTGAGGAGAGGCCCATCGCGCTGGTGGGCACAGGAAAGGGACTGGCCATCCTAGTCAGATCTAGAGAGGGAGTTCACGCTGAGATCAACGGAAACGTGGTTAGGAGCGAGAGGGAACAGGACGTTTTCAACTCCCTGGAGAAGGTGTGGAACTCAAACCTAGTGAGAATAGGAGTGGGAATTGCTGGGTCTGACCAGGGATATTCCCTCCTGGTGGACGATCATGGCCAGGTGGTGAGGAGAGTCCAGGGACTAGTTAATCAATTCTTCTATCTGAATGGTAGGTTATGTTACGTTAAAGAGTACAGAACAGAGAGCTCCCCAGACGGTGTACCTCCTGCCGTGGAGAGGATATTCTGCGAGGAGGAGATGCTCCCCTTCTACCCTGGGAGGGGTGAATGGATATCAGTTAAGGCAGAGGGGGATAACATTCTCCTGGTGAGGGGAATAGGTTGGAGCAAGAAGGTGATCTATCGAAACTTCGAGAAAATGGATGAGGGTGATATCACCTCTTACGACATGAACGGAGGAAGAGTATATTACGTCAAAGGAAATTCCCTTGTTCGGGATGGAAAGGAGTTATTCACCCTAGATAGGCCAGTCCTGGACATGAAGGTGATGGATGACGGAATTCTGACCCTTGAGATTAGGAATTACAGAACCTCTCTCGTGAAGTACTCCGAGGAGGGAAGGGAGACCTGGAGTTACACGCGGGATCATATACTTTCCTTTGACGTTGTGGAAAACGAGATCTATGCACTGGAGACCTCATTCAACAAGTCCTATGCCATTTTCAAGATTGAGGATGGGAAGGTAGAGGTTCTGAAAAGTGGAAGAGAGGAGAAGCTCACGGTGAAGGAGGTATACGTACAGGGAGACGTCCTTCTGCATGGGTTCCTTCTTACCAAGGGTGGAAACAGGGGAGTCGTGGTTTACGGTTACGGTGGTTTCTCAATTCCCTTGTTGCCCAGCTATAATCCTCTCTTTCTCGAGCTAATGGATTCAGGTTACTCCGTCCTGGTCACAAACCTCAGGGGAGGCTTCGAAAATGGGGAGGAATGGCATAAGGCTGGAATGCTCAGGAACAAGATGAACGTGTTCAAGGACTTCTCAGAGTTCCTCCAGGTCGTGAAGATGATGGGAGGGAGAACCATAGCCATGGGTGGAAGTAACGGTGGACTGCTGGTGGGGGCAACCCTCAATCTCTATACCCACCTGGTTGACTGTGGGGTGATAGGGTATCCAGTCCTGGACATGTTGAAATTCCACAGGTATCTGGCGGGGATGTACTGGGTTCCAGAGTACGGAAACCCTGAAACTGACGCTGATTTCCTTCAGTCGTATAGCCCCTACCACAACCTGAAGAAGGGTCTTCCACCTACCCTGGTGTACACGGGGCTAAATGACGATAGGGTCCACCCCATGCACGCACTTAAGTATGTGGCCAAGTCCAGGGAGCTGGGGAACAGGGTTTACCTCTTCGTGAACAGGAGGGCTGGACACAACCTGAGCAGGCCTGAGGCTAGCGCTGAGGAGATGTCCGTGATAGTCTCCTTCGTGGAACAGTGTCACTCGCTGGATTCCTCCTTCCAGAACTTCACCATGAAGATGTAGATGGAGAGGGCCCATATGACCGAGATGATGGTAAGTATCAATCCCACGGTGAAGTCCTTTAACGTGAGATACACACCAAAGACTGTGAGGAAAAGGAGCCCGGACACCACGTAAAGTAACTCCGTTCTTTCCATTCATTCTCACAAAGTCCAATCTATGACGGTCTTTATCTCCCCTGGGACCTTCTCCCTCAGGACCTGTGGAGCCTCCTCAACGCTAACCCTCTTGGTAATCATCCTTTCAAGGATACCTGGATATCTGGACTTCCACTCCATGAGCAGGTTAACCCCACCCTCAAAGTCGGCCTTTGACGCATTTACGCTTCCAAAGATGAGCACGTTATTCTCCACCAGGGCTGTTACATCATCCGCTGTAAGCTGATATTTTTCCAGTCCCGTTGTCCCGAAAAGGATAACCGCCCCGTTTTTCCTTACTCTGGAAAGGAGCGGTACGATGGCCGAGGGATGACCAGACGTATCCACGAGAAGGTCGGGCTCAAGATCCCCATGTTCCGAGGTGTTAACGAAGGTCGCACCTATCCCCCTGGTGATCTCGCTTTCCACGTTGGAAGGAGGCCTTCTGTTCGCCACTATTACCTGAAACCCCATGCTTCGGAGACCCATGGAGAACAGGAGACCAATGGGACCGCTTCCCAGAACCACAGCCGTTCTACACGAGTAGGTGGAATCGTCGCATCTCCACCACATCCTTCTCTGAAGATATTCCATCTCTGTAAGTGCCTTAACCACATTGGAGAGAGGTTCCAGCAGAACTCCCTCTTCTCCCAGTTCCTTAGGGATCTTCACAAGATATCTTGGGTCCTCAAGGAACTGTTCCCTCATGGTTCCGTGAGCTCCCCTGATCCCTATTTCCGTGAATCTCCCGGTCTCGCAAAAGTCCTGTCTCCCCAGCATACAGTTTAGACACGACCCGCATCCCCTCCTTACCACAGGTACCACCAGGTCTCCGGGACTGAACTCCCCGAAGCCCTTTACCACTTCTCCCAGGGTCTCGTGGCCAAGAACTAGAAAGTCGTATCCTTCAGGAGGTCTGGCAAAGGTGAGCCTACCCGTGACCAGACCCCTATCCGTTCCGCAGAGTCCGTTAAGCTTAGTCCTCACCACTACCTTCCTGTCTACAGATTCCTTCAAAGAGATATCCTTGACCTCAACTCCTTCATTGGGTGGCCTTACAATAATTGCCTTCATAACAGAAATGTCTCCAACTTGGCTTTATCTTTTGGGGGAAACCCGAATGTGGGGCACTTCAACTTTATCACGCCCTTCCCGTAAAGGCCCACTTGCCCATTTCCCTCACATACTCTGCCAGATCTCTCAAACTGTTGAAGGAAGCCGTCTGGAGGTGGAGGTACTCATATCTGGCCACGTCCTCCAGCATCTTCTTTCTCAGCTCCTCAGCCCTTCTTGAACTGAGAAGGTCCTCCAGCCTGTCTCTGATGAGGTTACCTATTATTTCCCCGTTAACGTCATCCGGGTAGGGTAGGTCACCGTTGGGATATACCGTGATGGCATAACTCGTTAACTTGCTGGGAAGTTCCCCACCCACAGCACGTATAAATCCCCAGGAGTTGTTTAGAGTTGAGCCGTACTTCTTCTTGAGATAGGAGAGAACCTGGAAATACTTCTCCCGGTCTGGGGCCAGCTTAACCTTGGAGTCCGGGTAATCCACTGCAGGCATTAGGAGGATCTTGTAACCGCATTCCCTGACCTTTCTCACCTTCTCCTCAAGCTTATCGATGTTATACCTTGTGACCACGGTCTGAACGTTAACCTTCAGGCCATATTCCCTGAATTTGCAGAGCGTGTCGAAGGCCTTTACGTTCCAGTGATATTCGTCAATTGAATAGTGGAGAAAGTCTATCCTCTCGGATAACTTGGTCAGAAAGTCCGGATCGTTCAGCTTGTATCCGTTGGTGGTTAACATCACGTAAAATGAGCCGTCGTGGGCGTACTCCAGGAGTTCTAGGATGTCTGGCCTGGTCGTGGGTTCTCCACCCTCAAAGGATAAAACCACCACGGTGGACCTCAAATTGTCAATGACTCTCTTGAGCTGTTCAGTACTTGCCTCCTCCAGCGTCCCGGAGTAGTAGGAGGGATTGCAGAAGGTGCATCTGAGGTTGCAGTGGGAGGTTACCTTGAACGTGGCGTAGGCGACGCTGTACCATTTCCCAAGAAGCTGAGTGTTTATGAACCACTTTATTGCCTTGAGGTTCCTGTTCAAGGAACCACCCCCATGCTTTCAAAAACCATGAAAATTGTTATGCCAAGAACATTTAAAATCTTATTATCAAAGATTTGATTGAGTAATGAGACTGGAAAGTATATTACTTATTGCGAAGCATTCTAGTTATGAAAATCCAAGAGATTACTCCGTTCGCTCTCTCCTCAAAGGAAAAGGGATCTGCCACCTGGGCCTCCACCATGATTGTGGTGAGGGTAACGACCAGTGATGGTATGGTGGGATATGGAGAGGCCGTGCCCACGTTAAGGGTAAAGCCAGTATTCAGCGCAATTCAACAGGTGAGTAAGGGCTATCTGGGAAAGGAGGTGGAAAGCGTTGAGAGAAACTACCACGAATGGTATAAGCAGGACTTCTACCTGAGCAGGTCCTTTGAGTCCGCCACCGCGACCAGTGCACTGGACATTGCGCTCTGGGATCTGGTGGGAAAGGAACTGGGCGCTCCCCTTCATAAGTTACTTGGAGGGAAGTTCAGGGATCATGTGCCCGTTTACGCCAATGGGTGGTATAGGGATTGCGTAACGCCGGAGGACTTCGCCAGGGAGGCAAAGGAAGTGGTGAAGATGGGATACAGGGCCATGAAGTTCGATCCCTTCGGTCCCTATTACGACTGGATAGATGAACGTGGACTTAACCAGGCTGAAGCCAGGGTGAAGGCAGTAAGGGAGGCAGTGGGCGATGAGGTTGAGATTATGATCGAACATCACGGGAGGTTTAACGCCAACTCGGCCATTGAGATCTCAAGAAGACTTGAAAAGTACAGGCCCCTGTTCGCTGAGGAGCCTGTTCATCATGAGGACGTGGAGGGATACAGGAAGTACAGGATGCACTCTAACCTGAAGGTGGCCATGGGTGAAAGGCTTGTGAGCCTGAAGGAGACCCTTCTTTACCTGAAGGAGGGACTGGTGGACGTGTTACAGCCCGATCTAACCAACATTGGGGGAGTTACAGTGGGCAGGAAGGTAGCGTCGCTGGCCGAGGCCTTTGACGTTGAGGTTGCCTTCCACAACGCCTTTGGTTCCATACAGAACGCTGTGTCCATTCAGCTGGCCTCCGTTATTCCCAACCTGCTCCTGCTGGAAAACTTCTACGACTGGTTCCCCCAGTGGAAGAGAGATCTGGTGAAGAATGGAACTCCCGTGGAGATGGGAAGGGTCAGGGTTCCAGAAAGACCTGGAATTGGGGTGGAGGTTGACGAGAAGGTGTTAGAGGAGTTGAAGAGCGATCCCGTGGCACTGGACGTGGTGGAGGAACCCGTGTGGGTTGTGGGAGGGACGTGGAGAAACTACTAGCGAGGGAAGTGAAATGGTCACTTGGTCATTTCAGTCATGGTTTCAGGTTAAGTGGAGGGAAGCGTTAACGTAGAATGTTTCAAACCTTCCGGTTAATCTCTCAAGGATCTTACCAAGGCCTCCTAATTGCGATCTGTACTCGTTAATTGCCCCAATCTTGGTTTCCCTGTGCTTACATATGTCCACCCTAACCCTTCTCCAGTTTCTAAGTTGAAGCAGTTCTATTTTTCTAGTTCCCCTGGGAAGCCAGATCAGGTAGAACCTTGCCGGGACACCTAACCTCATCACAATCCTTCCCACCTCCGAATGATCTGGATGACCATCGTGGGGAAGGGGTGAATAGACCACCGATGGGTTCCAGGCCCTCATCAGGTCCCTAAGAGCATACTCCACTTCGCCTGCCTTGAGCCTTACATGCGCATCCTCAAATCCCAGGAAGGTTACATCACCTGGTTTTAGCCCGAGCCTGCCCACTGCCCTGTACAGCTCGGATTTCCTGAGCTGGACGAGCTCATTCTTCCCCCTTAAATCCTCACGTGGTGCCCCGTATCTTCCATCCGTAACCACTGCAACGTGAACTTCGTCACCCCTTCTCACATAACGCAGAATTGATCCCCCACAACACAGGGTTTCATCATCTGGATGAGGCGCGATGACGAGAACCTTCAACTCAATTCCTGTCACGGGATCAAGATAAAAGGGTTTACCTGTTGAAGGACCTGGAGACCCTGCTCACCCTTACCCTGTAGACCACTGCAGAAATGCTCCACACGGCCACGAACACAGACACGATGAAGATGCCCACATAGCCCCACTCCGTCCCTCCATTAACCCATGCAATCCAGCTCCAGATTCCTCCCTGAAGGTCCAGCTCAGATTGAAGGAGGCCCAGAAGCTCCAGTGAACCTATCAGGAAGGCGACCATTACCGAGATCACGGTCATGGTGAGGTTATACCACACCTTTCTGAGGGGATCTCCAGCGAAGGCCCATCTGTACGCCCCGTTCATGAAGAATCCATCCGTGGAGTCTATGAGTGTCATCCCTCCTGCAAACAGGGCTGGAAACAGGAGGGCATACCACACTGAGACATTGCTGAACAGCCCGGAGGAGGTGGCGGTGATCGCCAGAAGCGCGGTCTCGGAGGCAGTATCAAACCCGAGCCCGAACAGGAAACCTATGGGATAGAGGTAATACTGATTCCTTATTAACGAGAATAGCCTCCTGAAGTACCTTCCCATCAATCCTCTCTTCTGCAGTACGTTCTCCACCCTTTCGTTGTCCACCTCTCCCCTCATCATTCCCTTGTACAGTTGATATATTTCTAGGGCAACGAAGAAGTTCAGGAAACCCAGCAGGTAGAGAACTCCCCCGCTCACGGAAGTTCCCACAATGGAACCTATCCTCTCCAGACTAGGTATGCTTCCCTCCACCAGTCGCGTGGTGAGCACCAGTCCTAGGGAGAGGAGGAAGACCACAGTGGAGTGCCCCAGGGAAAAGAACGTTCCCACCAGCAGTGAGCTCTTTCCCTCCTGCGTCAGCTTCCTCACGGAGTTGTCTATTGCTGCAAGGTGATCTGCATCCACCGCGTGCCTCAATCCGAGGAAGAACGCGAGAACTCCCAGCGAGAAAAAGGAGACAGAGGATGATCTTGCCTCCTGCGAAATCCTTACAAGTTCAAAAAACAGGATCGCGATCACGGTCAGGTTCAGGACGTAAAATACACCAATTTTACTCCTGATCATGTGGCTGGATAGCCTATCCATATTAAAAGGATTTCGCTACGGAGAGGTGGTAAGACCTGCTCATCAGGGATGAAAGCAAGTTACGACGTTTTGAAATGATGGACTGTCAAATTCCTTTCCAGGTGGGATTCCTTGAGAAGGCAACAGCTCCAGGACGTCAGTATACTCCCGGAAGGGAAAATGTCTTGGCCATCTTATTGATGGACTCAATTTCTGCCAGAGCCACCTTGTCCCAGGAGGAATAAATTTCAGGGAAGATGACGTTGACCTCTCCTTGCTTCAAGCAGAGGGATGCCATACCGGTTAAATTGTCCTCTTCCACAGTGCTGACACCCTTAACTCCCTGATATACCTCCCTTATGGCGGGCGTATCATATGCAACCACGGGAGTGTTCAGAGCCAGCGATTCCAGTACCACAAGGGAGAAACTGTCGTAATGGGAGGGGTACAAGGTGAACTGTGCTCCGGCAACCATCTCATACAGATCCCTCCCTGTCTTGAAGCCCAGATACTCCACGTTAACGTTGAGCCTTTGAATAAGTCTCATGAAATCCTCCTCATCCTCCTCGTCCAGGAATTGACCCATGACATACAGCCTCATGTCTTTGCGCTCATTCACCTTTTTCCAGATGAGGGGGACATCAAAAAGTCCCTTCTCCGGGATCAATCTGGTGAAGTAAACGGCATAATCCTCCTTTTCCCTTCTGAATCTCCTGATGCCAGGGTCTATGGCGTTTCCAGGAATTGTGACGTCGTACGGAATTAAGCCATTCAGACCTGAATAGGCGAGGGGTACCCTACTCACGGAGATGGTGAAGTTCAACTTTCTTGCCCTTATCAGGGATAACCAGGTTCTCTCCTCCCTCCTCGATTCCTGCACGGCCCTCTGGAATCGATCAAGCGCCCTTCCCGTGGGACCTCTAAACTTGATCCTGAAGAGGGTGGAGAGATCCCTATAGAACGGCTCCAGTTGAAGCTGGACTCCCACTGGAGAACTTGTCAGCTTTGAGGCCAGCTCCACATTTTCCCCCGAGTTGCTGTAAACGAGGGCCATGTCATACTTATCGCGGTTCAATCGTTGTGTGAACTCCTCCTCCGAGCTGGCCTCCCTCACGGCATCCAAGGAACTCCATGCCCCCAGATCCCTCAGGATGGAGAGGAGCTCATCCCTGTGCCCATTCAGGGCCAGCCTCACGTTCCTCAGGGAGGGCACGATATCCATGTCCAGATAAGAGGGCAGTCTCCTCATCATCTCCAGGTTTCTCTGATATCCACCGCTGTGTTCCACGAGGCCGAAGTCCACGATCGCGAGAACTTTCAAGTTAGAAAAGTAGAGCAAAAAAGGGTATAAAAGATGAGCAGAGGATCACTCAATCCAGATCCTAGATACCTCCTGAATCCTGTCGAAGTCGGAATCCTCCGTTAGTATTCTCTTTATGGAGTTATTCAGCATCACCGCCACGTGAAGGGCATCGGAGGGAGGAATGGAGTACCTTAGCATTATTCCCTTACCCACCTCGTACTCCCTCAGGGTAATGGGGAGCAGGGTCACATAGGGTAGAACGAGCTGATCCAGGAACTCCACGGTGTCGCTAAAGTCAACCTGATACTTTTTCCTTGAGACGTAAATAACCTCATCCAGCACAAGCGCGTCCAGGGCAAGACTCTCGCTGGACAGAAGTTTCAGATAGAACCTCTTTACCGGATCCACGTTTAGGTTAAGATATACGAGAAAGTTTGCGTCCAGAAATATCAATCTTGGAACTCCTCTTCCAGGGAGAGACCCTTCAGGTCTCCCAGTTGTGCCTTCCTTGCGTAGGCTATCTTCCTGCCATGTTCCTCAAATTTCCTCTCAAGTTCCTTGAAATCAACGTTCCTCTCCCTCTCCAGAATTATTTTTCCGTCCTCGACCCTCAGTTCGAGGGTGTCACCCTCATTGATTCCCAGGAGATCCCTCACACTCTTGGGGATTATCAAGTACCCCTTCTTCCCCACTTCCACCCTGATGGTCAAACTGGCTTCACTAGGGTTTAGCTGGTCAAACTGCACTAAAAATGTTTCGTATCGAGAGACTGGGGATTGGCAGGCAGGATGTAACCCGGTTTTTACCTTGAAAGATATGCGACGGCAAAACTTTGCGGAAAGCCCCTGCGCACCAGGCAAAAACCAGTTTAGAGCCTTAACCACCACTCCACCAAGTAACGGGCTATTCTCATGAAGTGATCCTCCCTTTTCTCCACCTCTCTCGTCAAGCCGGGATCACCACCATACGTCCTGATCCACTCTTCAACCATTCTCGCGTTAACCTCCACATGAAACTGAAGGCCCAGAGCACGCCTAAAATAGAAGGCCTGGAAGTATCGGTTACTGTATGCCAGAAGCTCTGATCCCTCAGGAAGAGAAAAGGTGTCCCCATGCCACTGAAAAACCTCAACCTCTTGCAGTTCCGCCAGTCTCCCCGTGAACCTCACCTTTCCAACACCGACTTCCGGGCCTAGACCACCCTTCACAACTGTGCCACCCAGCGCGTGGGAAAGTAGTTGGGCCCCGAGGCATATCCCTAGAACTCTCTTATTCTCCTTGATGGCCCTCCTGATCAGTTCGAGTTCAATCCTGAGCTGGGGATACTCCTCCATCTCGTATACCCCCATGGGTCCTCCCAGTATTATCAGTCCGTCGAACCTTTCCCCACCCGTCAGGTTTTCCGCGCTCATCGTGATCATATCTATCCCCGATCCCAGAAACTGTTTTAAAGTGCCTAATCCTTCAACCGGATGATTTTGTATCACGAGGTACGTAGCCATGTGGCATTCATGGCCCATGCATTAATATCTGTAAACGCGTTATTGCTGAACTCTTTTCAATCTTGAACTAAGGAGTTAGGTCTATGGCTAAACATTGCGTATGAATTACTTAACAAGATTGGAAATCTAAAGCCTCCATCATTTACCAGATCTAGCGTAAAGCCTTTCCTTAACTGAGCGATTTCAGTTCCTCTTTAAGTCTCTCGGCCAGTAGTTCAACCTCCCTCTCCCTGATATCTGAAAAATATTTCTCCACAAGTTCGGGAATCTGGCTCACCACCTCCACTAGATCCGCTTTCACGTCCTCCTTTCTCCTATATCTAGAGAAATCAGGCTCGAAGCCGTTGTATTGATATTCGTGAAGATCCAGCGCCTTCTCAACTAAAATATCAATGTTTATCCCAATTCTCTTAAAATAATTTGACAGCATCTTCATTGAGTAGGTGGGAACCAGGTGCCCTTTCGTCCTCAGCCAAGTCTTCTCCTCGTTACTGCCCAGTTCTATCAGTTTGCCCTCATACCTGACCACAAGCGCAGAGAGAAGTAACTTCACCGAAGAGAACGCCTTTCCTGCCGAATTCCTTGTAATCCCCTTCTTAAAGAGGTCAATGGCTAAAATGGAATCGTTAATAGCCTCAATGACCCTAGCTAGAACGTAACTTTCATCGACATTTACTAAATCTCTCTCCACGAATTATAATTCCAGTTTAAGTTTAAAACCTGTAAGAGATGTGTTATGGCCATTCAGGTCTCCGTTACGAATTGTAATTAGTTAATCTACGTGAGACGATCAAAATCGATCTATCATTTTCAGCAATACTTTAATGGGAACACGATGTCACACCATGAGCAAGGTAACCATAGAATCCATATATTAACTCCAGGAGGGGTTGACACGCATCATGTTAGACCCCTTATTTCCTAAACACTGGCTCATAAACCTGTTGAAGAGGTAGAGGAGTTCGCAATGAGGGAGGCGGAGAAGATAAGCCCATGGTACGCGAGGTGTAAGAAGCTGAAGAAAAGGGGATCCTTGTATTATCGCGTATTTGAGGAGCCTTTAACGTGAAATACGCAACAAACCGAACTGGGCTTAGGATAGGGTTTAATGAAGCAACCTGTGATGGAACCTTACGTATTGCTTTTTAGGAGTTTAACTACAATATAATGCCATGAATCCAAAAAGAATTTTCGACTTAACCGTAACCCTCCAACCCTTCATGCCTGTATGGCCCACCAATCCCATGGTGGAGATAAGGCCAGTTGGGATAATGAGTAGGGACGGATATAACGTGGAAACAATCTCCTTTGCCACACACACTGGAACACATATAGATGCTCCCTATCATTTCGACGAGTATGGCGTTACGGTGGACAGGATTGACCTAAATATCCTGGTGAACAGGGGCTACTGCATATCTCCCAAGATAAAGGGTAAGGAGATCACCGCAGAGGCGCTGAAGGAGGTATGGAAGCCTGAATACGACGGAAAGACTATCCTGATAAGGACAGGATGGGACAAGAAGAGGGCCTTCACCAGGGAGTTCCTCTATGACTTTCCCGGACTATCGCTTGATGGGGCAGAGTTCATCATGTCCCGAGGAATTAAGCTGGTGGGTATAGACACTCTGGGAATTGAGCCGTACGATCACACGGACTTCAGGGTGCACAAGAAACTTCTGAGTAACGGGGTTGTGGTGATAGAGGACCTAGCCAATCTGGATCAGCTGGAAATCGGAAAGGAGTACCTCATAGTGGCTCTCCCCATCAAGGTGGGCAGGGGAAGTGGCGCCATGGCCAGGGTAATAGCTATGGAGGATTAACATGAGGATTAATAACATTGACCAGGACTCTCTGACAGCAGTGAGGGAGAGGGCCTCCAGGGAAGGATCAATTCCCATGGAGAGGCATATAGAGGGAGAGTTCAGACTGGAAGGCTCCCCGATGTTTGTCGCAGAAATGAAAACCGAGACCACGAGAGTAATTGTCACCGCAGACGAACCCAGGATTCTGGGGGGACAGGGAGTTCACGGAACTCCCCTGAGCTATGTGCTCTTCGGGATAATGGCCTGCTTTGCCTCAACTCTGGCTATAGAGGCCTCTCAGGCCGGGATAACGATGGGGAAGCTCAGCGTGAGGGGTCATATATACTACGATCTAGCCCCAGTGGTCACTGACAAGGAAGGCCCAATAATAAAGAGGCTTGTGCTAGAGGTGATCAGCGATAAGGACCTTTCCGGGATCCTGGATAGAGCTGAGAAAAAGTGTCCCGCACTATATCTGGCCAAGAATCCAATTCCTGTTGAAGTAAAACAGGTCCAGTAGATCGCAATCCCAACTCACTTTTTCATGTTCAATTTTTCTGTGTTTGTATCCGGTCCCAACCAAGAATGTGTTTTCATGATAAAATTTAAACTTACCATAAAATGTTACACAGAGTTCAGGTCTTCTAAACTCTGTTCACTTTTTTCATGAAACGCTTAAATACTAGTCAGATTTCTTAGCTGTAAATGAGCAAGAAAGAACTTGCTAAGGGATCTGTTTCATATAGAGAAGTGGTGGCTCAGGGAGTTGGTGGAGCGGCCCCTGCAATGGCGAGCCTTGTCACACTTACGGGTGCAGCCGCTTATGCCTACGGTTCCCTTCCCCTTGCCGTGCTTCTGGCTACGGTTGCCGTTCTCCTTGATGCAACAAGACTATCAATAACGAGCAGATACGTTCAGAGCGCGGGCGGAATTTACGCTTTCATCTCTGAGGGGTTAGGAAAGAAAGTTGGCTATTTCGTGGGTTGGGCTTACGTTTTGTACGCCCTCACGGCACTAGTTTTTATCTATCTTTCCATTGGGGTTTTCCTTCCTGGAGCCCTTCAGGTCTTGGGCGTTAACACCCCTGGATGGATCTGGGCTCCTCTAGTTGTAGCGGTTGCCTTATTTGGAGGTATACTATCCTACTTGGGTATAAGGCCATCCCTGAAGTTCACACTGACCATGAGCATCCTTGAAATAGCCTTCATCCTGGGCACATCCCTACTGATCTTCACCAGGGTACCTCCAGATCCTGCAACTTTCACCCTCAAGTACGCACCACCTCCCTCCGCCTTCAACGTTGGCGTGGGTATGGCCTTTGTCTTCCTGGCATTCGCTGGATATGAGACCACATCTGTGCTGGGAGAGGAAGCGGTGGACCCCAAGAACACGATCACCAAGGGGGTTTTCACGAGCGCCTTACTCGTGGGAATAACTTACCTGATGGCCAGTGAGGCCTTCACTGTGGGATGGGGAGTTAATGACATGTCATCCTTCTTCAACGAGCTGGTTCCCGGTATTATTCTGGGAATGAGATTTGGAGGCTTCATTCTAGCACTCATTCTGACGATTCTGCTTATCAACAGCGGGCTCACAGATTCTGTGACCTTTTTCAATACTGTCTCCAGAGTGGTCTACGCCATGGCCAGGGATGGAGTTCTGGACAAGAGACTTGAGGGGATACACGATAACAACAGGACACCACACGTTGCCATCATCTTCTCCCTTATTTTCTCCCTCCTCTATACACTGATATTCTCCGCGGTGATAGGACCTGCAAACGTCTTCCTAGCTGTGGGAATCACCACCACCTTCGGTTTCCTGATCGCCATATTTACAGCAAACATAAGCCTTCTGTTCATCCTGAAGAGGTTCAGCAAGCTTAACATATGGAACATTCTCCTCACTGCGGTGATAAATCTGATACTGGGCTTCGTAATATTTGCCAATATAGTTACCACCGCAGTCAACTCCTTCGTCCTCATCGGTGTGGGCACTTTCGCCGGATGGATGGTGGTGGGGGCAATTTACAGCTGGTTTAGAAAGGTTAGAACGTGAAAACAACTCGAGGATTTTTGGGGGGATTACACCTCAGAGAGAACATGCTTACTGCTGGGGGATGGAGTGAGGTTATAACCGGGAAAGTCAGGTAAGCCAGCTGACTAGCTCTCTTACTAATTTTATGTATTTTTCTAAAAATCTTAGATAGCATCATTGAACAAATCATTTTAAACTAGTTCTCGAAACTTTCGATATGAAGCTGAAGGTAGGTGATCAGGCTCCAGATTTCGAGGGCGTAAACGAGAAGGGGGAGAAGGTAAGGCTCTCGGACTTCAGGGGCAAGTATGTTGTTCTGTATTTCTACCCCAAGGACGACACTCCGGGATGCAGGGCGGAGGCTCTGAGCTTCAAGGAGAACTGGGACGAGATCCTGAAGAGGGGCGCCGTGGTGCTGGGGGTAAGCGGAGACTCACCCGAATCCCACGTGAGATTTAAGGAGAAGTACGGTCTTCCCTTCACCCTGATCAGCGATAAGGGAGATAGAATAAGGGAGCTCTACGGAGCCAAGGGGCTTCTAATTCCCGGGAGAGTAACCTTCGTGATTGATCCAGAGGGAAAGATAAGGTTGATCTATTCCTCGCAGATGAGTCCAACCTCCCACGTTAAGGAGGCCCTGAAGGTTATCCCTCCCACCCCACTCACGTGAGGGTTCAGCCAGAAAATTGGTAATGATATTAATCGAAACAGAAACCTTAATTTAGTCAGCCCTCAAGATTGACTTATGAGAACTGATATTCTCGTGTTTCTGGCCTACAAGTATGCCAAGGATGGCAAGAAGGACGTGATCTGCAGGGAGATGGCGGACAGGAGGTTTGTGATCGTATCCAGTAAAAAGACCACCGATCTGCTCCTTTACTTGATCTCGAGGAATATTGGCCTTGAATCAGTGATGTACGTTGTGGACTCCAACACTCACGTTTCCTTCTCCAAGGCGGAGGACCTTAACGCGTTAATAAGAGAGATCTCCATGACCATGTATGACGACGACAATAAGACCTTCTTACAGAGACTGGAGGATGACGGATCCTTCTTCTTCATAACCGAGCGGAACGGAATATATGTTCTCAAGAGACTTGAGTCGGAGGATTTCTTCAAGATGTGCACTGGGGAGGAGAAGGGAGGATCTCATCCCCATGTATAGGAAAAAGTGTTTTTCATGATGGTCGATATCCAGCACGTTGGGATCAGGGGATACGAGAGAGACCTTGGACTGGATCTGGTTCTTCTCAATCCGTCCTACAGGCTGGGATGTCAATGTTGCGTGGATGGGTTTTACCAGCAGTACCTCTGGTCCAAGGGAAGAAAGGGGTTCATTCAGCTGGGTATTTATAATCCGCGTTGCAGAGTACCGGTGGAGGTTGAACTTGAGAGGCAGATCAGCAAGGGAATTGCGGGAGTAGTTCTGAACCCGGCAAACCATGGATATGCCCTGAAGGAGGCCAAGAGGGTCGTGGATTACGTGAACAGGAGGAAACTTAACATATATCTCTACACCAAGACGCTTGGCCTAGAGGAGCTGGAGGCACTGAATGACGGACTGGACGTGAACTTAATAATTTTGGATCCCAGAGATGAGATCTCTCCGCTGTTCCGCGAGACAAACGTTTACGTTAATGTAAGGGACTATACGGGAGATGTTTCTAGGAGGAGGGCTATCCTTGGCACATTTTACCCTTACGAGAGGGAGGAGAGGGCGAGGGACTTACTATTAAGGTTTGGGTGGACGTTCAATAACCTGCTTGAACTCGTTCAACCCTGGCTTAATGATGTAACCGACTAGTAAAGACAGGATCTTCACGGTCAACATCTTCTTGCCCGTTATCCCTTCAACCTAGTTTCCCTGGCCCTCCTCAACTCCTCCATCATGTTCATTATCTCGTTGAAGGGTGCCAGGGCCTCAAGGTGAACCCTACCGTCGGATACTATTTTCACCGCCTCGGGATATATCTCGTTCAGCCTCCTTAACGCGAATCCCTTATCAGTGATGAGCCCCAGACCGAAGTTAATGTGCCTGGCTTCATCCTCTATGATGCGCTTTATCCCCCTCGTGAACTGGGTCAAACCGTACCTCTCTCCCACACTTCTCAGAATATTTAACCCTGTGGTTGCAAGAATGCCCTCCGTAACGAGATGGAATCTGGTCACTATCCTCTGGATGTCACCGCTCTCAAAGTCCTTGGTCAGCTCATCAAAGAACGTGATGTATGAACCTGGTAGTTCAATCTCCGAGAATGGTTCATCCCTGAAATAGCTCTCAAAGAAGTCGAAATGTTCAAGCTCCTCCTGATACTGCTGTGGCGAGTATCCCCTCACGTTGCCCACGAACTTCATGGAGAGGGGTCTCAGAATACTCCATCTTGCCATATACTTTTTGGGATAAAAATGGGCTGATAAATACCTTATACCAAATCTAACTTCTTCAGGAATTTGATTCCAGTTAGAGTCCATATAGATAAGTCATTAATATAAGCTAAAAACTTTTTTATAAAAATAATTAAAATGAGTCATGCGACCATGAGCCATGTTTAATGAAGAGACCATTCAAATCGTAAAGTGTTCAATGACCACGTTATCGCCTAGAAATGGGCAATTAAATACATTTAAAGTACTCAATTCAAATCATCAATTGTCTATTTTCACACTGCATTTATGTAAAGCTTATAAAATGTATATAAAGTTAAACAACAATATAGAGATATGTTTTTAAATGTACCCAAGAGAAGTAGGGCATGTCTCTCACGGTGAGCGTGAATGGTAAAGTATACTCTGCCGATCCCGGGGAGACCATCATTAGCGTACTGAAGAGAAACAACATCTACGTCCCCCACGTCTGCTTCAATGAGGGACTCGTTCCCCTGGAGAGCTGTGACACGTGCCTGGTGCAGGTTAATGGGAAATTGAAGAGGGCCTGTTCCACTAAGGTTGAGGAGGGGATGAGGATAACCACCAATGACGAAGTCTCCAGAAAAATGAGGAGGGAAGCTATCTCCAGGATACTTCGTTATCACAAGCTGTACTGTACGGTCTGTGAAAACAATAACGGGGATTGTGCCCTGCATGAGGCGGTAATAAAGGAGAGGGTATTTCATCAGAGGTACACGGAGAAACCCTATTCCCTGGATGATACGGGTCCCTTCTACGTTTACGATCCTGCACAATGCATCCTTTGTGGGAGATGCGTTGAGGCATGTCAGGACTTTGCCGTGAACGAGGTGATCTGGATAGACTGGAGCCTGAACCCTCCCAGAGTGGTGTGGGATCGTGGAAATCCAATTGGGAATTCCTCTTGCGTAAATTGCGGGACCTGCGTCACGGTCTGCCCTGTCAACGCGCTAATGGAGAAGGGAATGCTGGGTGAGGCTGGACTCTTCACGTGGATCAACCCTGAGCTCAAGAGGAAGACCATTGAGGCAGTGGGTAAGGCGGAGGACAACTTCAGCCTGCTCATGACGGTGAGTGAGCTGGAATCCAAGGCCAGGCAATCACAGATCAAGAGGACCAAAACCGTATGCACCTACTGCGGAGTTGGCTGTTCCTTTGAGGTGTGGACTAAGGGCAGGAAAATACTGAAAGTGGAACCCAAACCTGAATCCCCCGCCAACGGGATCCTGACCTGCGTTAAGGGTAAGTTCGGGTGGGACTTCGTTAACAGTCCGGACAGGATAACCAAACCGCTGATAAGGGAGGGAGATCACTTCAGGGAGGCCAGCTGGGATGAGGCAATTCAGCTGGTTGCAAAGAAGTTCAAGGAGATCAGGGAGAGATATGGACCTGACTCCCTGGGCTTCATCGCCTCAGATAAGATGACAAACGAGGAGGCTTACCTCCTGCAGAAGCTGGCGAGGGCCGTGATAGGCACCAACAACGTGGATAACTCCTCGAGGTATTGTCAGTCCCCCGCGACGGTGGGGTTGTGGAGGACCGTGGGCATTGGAGGAGATTCCGGGACAATAAGGGACATAGAGAGCGCAGATCTTATCTTGATAGTGGGCCATAACACCACTGAGAGTCATCCCGTAGTGGGGAGCAAGGTCAAGAGGGCGCAGAAGATCAGGGGAGCTAAGATTGCCGTGATAGACGTTAGGAAACACGAAATGGCGGAGAGGGCAGACCTATTCATCAGACCAAAGCCCGGTACCGACGCAGCGGTATTGGCAGGTGTGGCCAAGTATATACTGGATCGGGATTGGGTAAATCATGAGTTCCTCAAGAGGGTGAACGGTTTAGACGAGTTCAAGGAGACGATTAAGGGCTTTACCCTGGACTACGTGGAGAGCGTGACTGGAGTTCCCAGGGAGCAGATAATCAGGCTGGCGGAGATGATACATGAGGCAAAGGGAGTAGCGGTCCTGTGGGGAATGGGCGTGACCCAGCACCTGGGTGGAGCTGATACGTCCACAATCATATCTGATCTCCTCCTTCTCACCGGTAATTACGGGAGGCCAGGGACTGGTGCATTCCCCATGAGAGGTCATAACAACGTTCAGGGAGTGAGCGATTTCGGTTGTCTACCTAACTACATGGTGGGATATCAGAAAATGGAGGAGAGCGTGATGTCCAAGTTTGAGGATGCTTGGATGACTACGCTGAACAGGAAGCCAGGACTCCAGATACCTCAGATGATAGAGGGAGTTCTGGAGGGAAAGATT
Source organism: Metallosphaera javensis (ex Hofmann et al. 2022) (assembly GCF_022064045.1). Lineage (NCBI taxonomy): Archaea > Thermoproteati > Thermoproteota > Thermoprotei > Sulfolobales > Sulfolobaceae > Metallosphaera > Metallosphaera javensis (ex Hofmann et al. 2022). Next base: position 32,467 of record NZ_JAKNCW010000017.1, read on the forward strand.
CACGCGCTCTACGTTGTGGGGGAGGACACTGTGACGGTGGATTGCGGGACTCCCCTGACCAGGAAGGCACTTGAAAACGTGGACTTCCTTGTGGTGCAGGATATGTTCATGACCGAGACGGCGAGGCTGGCTGACGTCATACTTCCGGCCGCAGCTAGCCTTGAGAAGGATGGAACATTCGTCAACACCGAGAGAAGGATACAGAGGATATATAAGGCCATGGATCCCCTAGGAGAGTCCAAACCGGATTGGGAAATAATCCAGATGATAGCCAATGCAATGGGGGCAAACTGGACCTATCATCATCCATCGGAGATCATGGATGAAATAGCCAGGTTGACTCCCGTGTTTGCTGGCGTCTCCTACTCCCGACTGGAGGGTTTCAACAGTTTGGTGTGGCCTGTAAATGAGGACGGCACAGACACTCCTCTTCTTTACGTTAACTCCTTCGCGACTCCAGACGGAAAGGCTGTCCTCTACCCGTTGGAATGGAAACCCAGGCCTCTGAAGGATGAGGTACACTCCATAGTGGTCAACACTGGTAGAGTCCTGGAACACTTTCACGGTGGTACCATGACGGGAAGGGTTGAAGGGCTCAGAAGAAAGTTCCCAGAAACGTTCGTGGAGATATCCAAGGAGCTGGCGGAGAGATACTCCATAAGGAACGGGGATCTGGTGCTCGTGAAGTCAAAGTTTGGCGGGGAGATCAAGGCAAGGGCGCTGGTGAGCGAGAGGGTCACAGGAGAGGAAGTGTTTATACCTCTTTTCGCCTCTGAACCCTCTAAGGGAGTGAATAACCTGACGGGGCAGGAGTTTGACAAGGCCTCCGGAACTCCGGGCTATAAGGATACGCCGGTAGTAATAGAGAAACTGGCCAGTGGAAGCGGTACCCCTCTACCAAGAGATAACTGGAGATTCCACGTTCAGGAAAGAAAGAGGCAGGTGGGAATTGAGGTGACCAAGAAATGGATGAGAGAGGAGTTCAAGCCCTTGACAGAGTGATGGCTCAGCTCCAGGAGAGCGGAGAGGCCCTGGAGCAGTTCCTGAGGTTAGTGAACGCCCTGAACAGATCGGGTATTCTCCCGTTCCTGACAGGGCTGGCGGAGAACCTCGATGTGACCATCTCCTCCTTAACGGAGCAGAACACAGGACTGATCAGAACATTGAACGTGATATATGCGGTCCTTAACGGGGATGAAGAGGTGGACGACGTACCCCTCACCAAGATATTGCAGGAGTTTAATGACCCTGATGTTAGGAGAGGACTACTACTTCTACTGAAGATACTTCGGGCGATAGGCAGTGCAAGTAAGCAAGGTTAACCTGGTCAAGGTGAGGGATGGGCATCAAGAGGTGGACGAGGATTACGTTGCAGTGGAGGAACCGCTGGACATAACGATATGCAACCAGGAGTGCAGGACCTTCGCCATAGTAATGCGAACTCCTGGGAATGACCAGGAGCTGAGCCTGGGATTCCTCTACTCTGAGGGGGTTATTGACTCCCTAGACGACGTGATCAAGGTCAAGCAGGAACTGAACAGAATTGAGATATATCTAAGGGACGTGAAAAAGATAGAATCCCGTCAAATTGTGGTGAATTCCAGCTGTGGAGTGTGCGGGAGGGCTCTCCTCTACACTCTGGACATTTTATCAACCAGTACCACTGTGAGCAGGAACGTTATAGTTTCCCTCCCCGACAAGTTAAGGGAGAAACAGAACGTCTTTAATGTGACGGGAGGTCTCCACGCTGCTGGGCTCTTCACGAGAGATGGAGAACTGCAGTTCCTATTTGAGGACGTGGGGAGGCATAACGCCGTGGACAAGATTGTGGGGAAACTTATCATGGAGAGGAAGCTACCAGCCAGTTCGAGCATTCTTCAGGTAAGTGGAAGGCTTGGGTATGAAATAGTCAGCAAGGCGATAATGGCTGGAATTCCCGTGATAAGCGGAATCTCGGCCCCAACAAGTTACGCTGTGAGAATCGCAGAAAGCTCCGGGGCAACACTGATAGGTTTCGTGAGAGGAAAAAGTTTTAACGTGTACTCCCATCCCGAGAGGATATCTTAACTCTTCAGGCCAACCTCCTTGGCCTCTGCCTCAGACTGGCTTTCTCTCCAGGGCTCCGCCTTACTCGTGAACTTCACCTCGCTCTTCCTCCCGGCCAGCCTCTTGGCAACCTCCTGGGCGAAGTTAAGATCGTATAGCCTAGAGAACATTATCCTCTGCGCGGCAGGACTGCCAGCCCCGTGAACTGACTCTATCTGGAATGCTACTCCCATGCTCACGTTCTCCACTAGCCTGACCATCCTCAGCCTGTCCTCAGCGGTGAAGTCCTCCGCCCCCTGAAGGTACCTGGAAATGTACTCTTTCAGCTTGGGGTTCTTAAGGTCCCACTCGCTGGGGGCAGTTCCTACTATTCCTCCAGCAAGGTCTATGGAAAGCTGTGCAATCTGGGATGGGAACCTCGCTACCAGATGCTTTGTGACGTTGGCATGCATGGGGTTCACCCACCAGCAGTTGTCGCACATCTTCACGGCGTTCAGACTTGCAGCTATCCCTGCGGAATACATTGTCTCAGTCAGGAAGATCATCTCTGTGAGCTTATCCTGAACGTGAGAGGCTCTGTCGACTCCAATCTGCTTCGCCAGATCTGCGCTTGCCCCTATGATCACGTCTCCCAGTCCAGCCTTGCAACCACCATATCCCTGCCTGTGATAGGCGGAAAATATCTCCACGAGGGTGCCCGTGTACTCCCACTCCCCAGCTAGGAAAACCCTGTTCATGGGAACGAACACGTTATCGAAGATCACCAACCCCTCATGGTTGTAGAAGTAAGGAAGCCCATCTATCTCCCCTTCTTCCATTCTCCTGGCATCGTTTAACTGCCTTCCCACAACTATCTTCACTCCCTCGGTGTCCGTGGGAATTGCAAAGGCAACGGCGTAATCCTTGTCCTCAGGTCCCATAGCCCTGGTCGGTAGCACGACCATCTCCTCGGTTGCAGCAACGCCCGTTATGTTGGCTTTGGCTCCTGACACGTATATTCCATCCTTTGTGACCTCGGTTATCCTGAGATAGGCGTTCTTGTTGGGTTGCTGACTTGGTTTTAGATTCCTAACGCCCTTAGCATCGGTCATGGCTCCAGCCAAGGCTAGATCGTTTTTCTGAACGTACTTGAGGTACTCCACAAACCTGTCCCTTACCTCAGTCTTCCCCTTCTTGGCCATCATTGTGGTCACAATATGAAGGGTGTTCAGGGAATCCCATCCCACACATCTCTGGAAACATGCGCCCGTCTTATGGCTCAGCTTCCTAAGTAACTTGACCTTAGCGGCCAAGTCATCTGGAGACCTGTGAATGTGATTGAACCTGTTGATCTCCTCCTCAAGGTAGGGACTCCATGCCCTACCTAGCTCCTTAGTATCCTCCTCCCAGGCAGCGTCAAAGGTAGCCTTAAAGGACATAACGGAGGGCTTAAGGAAGGGATGCTTTGTCACGTCCTTGACTTCCCTACCCATCACGTAAATCTCAACCTTGGACCTATTACTTATGGATTGAAGGTATTGTTCTCCTGTCCTGACGACCATACAGGTTAGTAGTGTTTAAAGTTTTTAAAGTTTAGTATAATGTTCTTTTAACTGAAACTCAAAGGTTCACTGTAGACGCTCCAGTTCCCTGAGCGCTGAAACCACCTGGGCGTGAACGAAAACCTGTGGGAAGTTTCCGGTGAATTCCATGGTAGAGGTATCGAGGTGCTCCCCCAGCAGATGAAGGGTACCAGATACCTTATCCAGCCTTTCCAAGATGTCCTTGGCCTTCCTTGTCTCGCCCAGCCTTATGTAAACCCTGGCCAGCCAGAGCGTGGTGAGAAGGAAGGGATGTTTCGCCTCCCCCATGAAGTCCGATAAATACCTCTTCACAAAACCGTCCTTAACTAGGTCCTTCTCTATCCTCTGAAGAGTGTTGAGAAACAACTTATCATTTACATCAACGAATCCGTAAAGAGGCGCGGACAGGATGGAGGCATCCACTTCTGTGCTTCCTGCGTATCTGGGGAAGTACTCTCCCGAATTTTCAAATATCCAGGATCGCAATTCCTCCCTTCTCTCCTTCCAAGGGTCGTTCATACCCAGGGCATTCATAATCCTCCCCGCCCTGTCCATTGCAACCCACATCATTATCTTGGAGTGAATATAGTGCCTTGGCTCTCCCCTGTCCTCCCATATACCAGAGTCCTTCATTCTCCAGTTCTCTGCCTCCCAGTCAGCAAGATAGGTAATCTTCTCCAGGGAGTCGTAGATGTAAACCCTGTCCCCCGTTCTCTCAAAGTATTTATATAGGGAGGCCATGAAGAAGCCCTCCACGTCAAGCTGAACCTGAGTTGACGCTCCGTTTCCCACTCTCACAGGCCTGGAGTTCCTGAAACCAGAGAGCCAGGGAAGTCTTTTCTCCGGTGGAGGGATTGTACCCTCCACGGTATAGAGCGGGTAAAAGAAGGGTTTAGACGAGAAATTGATCAGGGAGAGCAGGAAGTTAATTATGTCCCTGGCCTTAACCACGTAATCGGCGTCAAGGAGAGCCTCAGCTATTATGGAGGAGTCCCTGATCCACGCGAAGCGATAGTCCCAGTTCCTTGAGTCACCCACTACCTCAGGTAGGGAGGTGGTTGGCGACGCTATGGGTCCACCGGAAGGAGCGTAAATTGAACCCAGGAGGACTGCCACCGAGGTGGTGTAGAGTTCCCTTAGATATTCCTTGGACGCCGGTAAGGATCTCCTCCAGTACTCAACGGTCTTCTCAAAGGGCCTGGAGAAGTCAAGGGAAAGTCTAGAGGTTCTTTCACTCATTGGACCGTGCTTGGCATCGGAGGAGTAATTTACCACCAGGTATCCCCTTCCCCTGGAGAACCTCCATACATCATCGCTCTCCACCTCCACCTCTCCGTCATACTCGTAAAGGAAGGCCACGCAATCCCTTCCCCTGGGATTGATCCTTCTGTTCCCATCTGGAACGGGTCTATATAAACCGTAGTAGAAGATCGGGTTGAACACAACCTTGAAGGGGAATTCGCTTTCAACCTTCCTGATGATAATTGTCTCCCCTATGGGGATGAGATCCTGAATCACCATTTTCCCCTGATCAGTTTCAACGTAGGTGGTGAGAACCATGGGATCCCTGTACTCCTGAGCCATGTACGTAACCTCACCAGGGAGTATGGAGAACTCTCCTCCCCTTTCATCAACCAGCTTGGAGAAAATTGAGGGAGAATCGAATTTAGGCACTGGAAACCAGACCACTGAAGTACCGTCCAGAATTGCGGAGGTGATTTGATTGGAAATGAAGGCTAACACACCTAAACTATGAGAGCGAATATTAAACTATTTGGGAACAACAAAGATTAATTCTCCTTTATCTCATCTTATCTTATGAAATTCTTGATACTTGGTGCCGGTTACGCTGGGCTGACGGTAGCTCACAAGCTGAGGAGATTTCTAGGGGACGAGGTAACCGTCATCTCAGAGTCGAGGGTGGTGAGAGAGAACACAATTTTCCCGCTCCTTCTCACGGATGAGGTGAAGGTAGAGGAGACTGAGTTTGACGCTAAGTTGGCCATGGAGAGGAAGGGAGTTAACTTCGTTGAGGCCAGGGTGAGTCAGATCCTGCCGGAAAGCAGGGAGGTTAAGACGGACAGGGGAACCTTTGATTACGATTACCTCTTTCTCGCCCTTGGCGGAGGATATGAGGAGAACTTCAGAAGGATTCCTGGACATGAGAACGCGGTAATGCATCACACGCTAGATGGCTTCCTTAAGCTTAAGGAACTCCTGTGGAACACTGAGGGAGACGTGTTCGTGGGAAACGCCCCAGGAAGTCCCATAGAGGGGCCTTCGTATCAGGTAGCCCTCATAGCGGAGTACATAACTAGAAAGAGGGGACTCAAGAGGAAAGTTTACCTCGCAACTCAAAGCCCCAAGGGAGTGTTTGGGCCAATTCCCCAGGAATGGGTACATGAAAAGGCGAACTCCTATTTCGAGAGAAGAGGGATACAGCTCTTGAAGGGAAAGAGCGTAAAGGAAATAAGGAAGGGGATGGTGATCCTGAATGACGGGCAAGAGGTGGAGGCTGAGGTAATATCGGTCCTCCCATCCCTCTCAGCGCCCAAGGTTGTGAGGGATACGGGCATTGCCGGAAGCTCTGGGTTCGTTGAAGTGAAATTGCCGAGTTTCAGAAAGGATGAAAGAATATTTGCACTTGGAGATCTTGCCCAAACGTCCTTCCCGAGAACTGCGAGGGCAGCCATGATCTCAGCAGAGAACGCAGTGTCCACGGTTCTAAAGGAGATTAGGGGATTGGATTTGCCCATGTACTCCCTCGGAGTTCTGTGCGTTATGGAGGGAGGAGATGATGGCGGTATCTTAAGGTTTGACACCAACGGGAAGGAGACAAAAACAGCGTTAGCGTTCAGCAGGACTTACGTTATGATAAAGAAAATGTACAGCAGACTTCTAGTCAACAGGGCATTTGACGTTCCCTATCACGGTGCTCTAACGATAGAGGCGTGACTTGAATTCCCTGAAGGATAAATCCTTGTTAGAGATGAACCGTTTTTGCTGGTTCCAGCAATTTACCAGTACAACAAATAAAAGCTTATAAGTGAGGAGGGAGGATTCATAATTCAGATATTCCCTGGAACACTAGTTATAGTGGGTAGTCCCTGGAATATACCCGAGAATATACCCTGTGTAAGAACGTAAGTGAAATGAAAACTTAAAGCTGTAATTATCAGAAGTATTCCCACAAAGTAAAGGGAGGAATAGAACGTCTTACCATACGCAATTGCAATAGAGATTCCGTTGGCAAAAGACAATGCTACCAGAATAGCTAATAGAAGCAACGATAGCTGGGGAATACTGACCTGCCCAAGAGTGAAAATTGTGTTTATCGCGTTACTACTGAATATGGTCTCGAATACTTGAATGAGGGCTAGAAGAGATCCACCTATGGCTGAACTGGCTCCCTGCATAGCAAACACGGAGGCCTCAAACGCCCTTCCGTTCTGCTCTCTTCTGGCCCTCAGGTTGAGTAACGTTGTCCCTATCCTTGAGACAGTTTCACCCACCTCTTTTACATTTCCTCCGAGCTCTATTGTGGCGGATATTATTCTATTCATCATTAAGATTAAAACACTTCCACTTTCCTCTCCCATCATCTCAAAGATTAGGGATTTCTTGACGCCAAACTTAAGCCTGTTGAGCGAAGAGGTTACCAGTGGTCTCATGGAACCCAGATCTCCCCTCATGACGCTAAGAAAAGTATCCATCAAGTTACTCACCACGTGATAGGTTCTGGAAAAATATGTGACGAAGGCAACGTAATGTCTCTCCAATGTGCTCAATCGCCTTTCCTTTGTCCTGAAGAATATACCTGTCCCAATTAATACTCCTCCAGCTATTGCTATGGAAATATAATTTCTCTGGAGAAGCATAATAATCCCGGCCAATGTTACTCCTACCACTCCAACTAGCTTTTCATTTCTCTTCAGGATCACGTAAACTTCAGGTCTATAAAGCATGTATACAACTAGGGTCAGGAGACCTATTACTGCAACCATTGCTAGGGAAAGAAGGTAAAGGGCAGAGGTTCCAACGTCGAAGAGAATCGACACCAGAGTGAGATTTACCATGAGGAAAACGAGGGAACTGCTAAGACTTCCATAGATCGCGAGGAAGTTATTCATGGACTCGATTTTCCTGTTCATATCTGCATTAAAGTCGTTTAGGGTCATATCTATCTCTCTGTTCAAGAATGATATCATTTCGTCGCCATGGGACAAAGCCTGTGAAAACCTTATCATGAACTCCCTGAATGGCTTGATGTACACCTTGGAGCTCATAATATTTATCGCAGTTGAGAATTTATACCTGTAACCATGAATGAGAGTCGCGAGCCTACTGAATGTCTTGGAGTATTCTCCGAAATACTTGAGACCTGAGAGGGTCACTATTATATTTTCAGGGGGAAGATCTGCCGTAAATAGGGCTAAGATGTAGGCGACAAGGAAAATGAATTTTGAGTCAACCTCATCCTGTCTACGCAGTTGCAATTTGCCTAATCGCCTCCTCTATTCCTATTTGTCTAGCCTTGAGAATCCAGTTCCATACATCAAAATAATTGAATATTTTCCTCTCAACGAGAGTCTTTATGAATTGCGCTCTTTGATTTAGATCGTCGTATAAAAGGTTCATATTCCTTCTGTCTATTCCCCTCCTTACAGCTATCTTGTTCTCTATGAGGTAGGAGGAACCCTTCCCCGCAAAGTTAATCTTATCGTAGACCGGATCGTAGGTAAAGGCTGGTACAAATATAACGTCGCTGGTTACTGGATCTACGTCAATGATCTCATCCACTTCAATAACCCTTCTAACCAAGTTACCCTTCTTGTCGTAGAGAGCACTCTGAAATAGCGCAAGATTTAGATTATTAATATAGGACTTCGGAACCTCTATAGGATATCCGCTCAGTCTTTGAACTAGCGTCCTAATATTCGCGGCATGAAAGGTAGCCATAACCGAGTGACCTGTCTGCATTGCCTGAAACGCCACATTCCCCTCCTTATCTCTTATCTCGCCCACTAGAATGTAATTGGGCCTCTGCCTCAGAGCGGCCTTAAGTAGATCAAACAACTTTACACTTCCCTTGCCACCCGTATCCCTGGTCACCTCTGCGACCCAATTCTCGTGGGGAACAGTAAGCTCTGGGGTATCTTCGATAGTAATTATCTTGAGGTTAGGTGGAATAAATGCCGTGATTGCATTAAGAGACGTAGTTTTCCCAGATGCTGTCTCTCCGCATACGAAGAGGTTCATTCCCTCGTCTAACATCATCCAAAGGTATGCTGCCAGCATGGCAGACATGCTTCCACTTGAGACAACCTGTGTGATGCTGAGTGGAACCTTGCTGAACTTCCTTATGGTTAGATTGGACCCCCTCCTACTTACGTCAGTTCCATACACGAAGTTGACCCTAGAGCCATCTGGGAGAGAAGCATCAATGATAGGCCTATTATGGGATACTGGCCTCAGTGTCTTTTCGCTAAGCGTCACAATCAACTCGTCTAGCTCCTGCTGATCGTCAATCCTGATATTGGTTTTCATTGCGCCGAATAGCTTGTGTACAATGTAAACGTTTCCAAGCCCCGGAAGGCTTATGTCCTCAATGTAGGGGTCTCTTATGAGGGGTTCAATGGGTCCAGTATACAATTTGTCACGAATGAAGTGATAGATAATGTACTCCCTATTGAAGCCCTTTGTCCTTACCTTCTCCAAGATAGCTCTCATCTTTTTCTCCTTCTCCTGAACAGAGTCGGGAACCTTTTCCTTGTAGTTGATTAACTTTGCAAACTGAATCTCTACGTCTTCCAGAATATTCGCCGGAGGTCTTGGAGGTTCTATGACAAAATATTGATAATAACCGTCGTCTGACCTTCTGCTCACCACGTGAATGAAAATCTGTTCGGATACCCTGTAAATTATATTGAAGACCTTGGACCCCTTATATCTGGTAGGATCCTCAACTATCTCAGGTTTATCCTCAAGCCCATTTATATAGCTTTGAAGGTATTCGCTCATGGCTAAGCCCTCGACAAAGTTAATGGAACTACCTTTACTCCCAAGCTGGGATCCACATCAAAGGAAATGGAGTCCGTGCCGAAGGTACTTTCGCTAGTCTTTATCTTCTCTATTACCTTAACTCTCCTGTTTCCTATTGTTGCAGAAGAGGTCTTGAAATATACGTCAGTCTCGCTTCTTACCCTAGTTACCAGTTCCTCGCTGAACGCATTCGGATGAACCGTGATGATTACCTCCTTTCCATGGGAGACTGCAACCCTTAATCCCTTAAGGAATTCCATGAGATCCTCTGCCTTGGAGAAGGTGGATATAACTGTAAAACTGTCAATTAGAACAAAATCCTTCACCCTTTTTATGAACTCGAGGATGAAATAGAGAAGCTTCTTGGCTAGGGATGAATTCCAGCTGAACCTGCTCGTGTTTAGGGGAGCCATTCCTAACTTTCCCCTCAAGAAGAAAGGTATCAGGTCAATCTTTACTTCTCTCATCTTCTTGAGGTAACCATACGATGACTGCTCAGTGGTGATGATGTAACCCGACTTACCAGCAGACAGTAGACCGTACACGAACTGCGCCCCCATCACACTCTTTCCAGTCCCATGATCTCCCTCTATCATTATGAGTGCAGGGAAGGGAACTCCCCCAAGTCTCCTATCCAGCTCCTCATTTGTTGTGGGGATTATCATAGGTTACCCCTCCACACGGCTACATTACCGTAGTTTGTAGAGATAACTACAGTAGAAGGGGCGTTAGAATAAGGTGAGTAAGGCAGTACAACCAAGAATTGGGCACTACTATCCGGTTCCAAGATCTGGGATGACGTCCATTGATAGGGAGTTGGGGATGTGGAGAAATTATACAGGGATATGGACAGAGTCGATTTATTGCTAACATTAGCATAATATTGCACGACCACTGCAAATTGTTGAAAGTCCCATAATGGTACAGATCCGTTATTTGTGACTGTGATAACTAAGTCATTGCCTGAATAAGTTACATTCTTTATGAAAATCCTAGAGTTAAGCTGGTTCAGATAGAGGGTCTGCCTTATGTTTTCGGATTTCTCTATAACCCCTATAACGTTTGAGACCACGAGAAAAACCGCCCCCAGGGAGGCCAGACCTATGAACATAGTAAGGGAGAAGGCTATGACATTTGAGACTCCCATTACATCACCTCAAATACATAATTTGTTTCATAGCCGTTCTGTGCATCAAACATGACCTCATAATATTGTCCCTGCTGGAGGGGAGCAGGAAGCGTAAGAGTAATCTTGGCCGTGCTACCTGGAGATAAAATTGTTACTGAGGAGGTCCAGTTAGGCGGAGATGTAGTGGAATATCCCGTAGGCTGAAGTTGATACACTTTCCCAAAGAACAGAGTGGATGAGGACATTAGGATGCTGGTCTCCCCTATATTCTGCAGATAGATGACCACAGTATCGGAAGAGGTGTTAGTGACGTACACGATTTTAAGGTCAGTAGTCATTTTTTGCGCCAGTGAAAGTGACATGGAACTCATACCTGAACTAATACTTGTCAGAGAGTAGTAAACGCCTGCGACCAAGACACCCACAAGGGTTACGCTAGCTATGATAAGTATTGACTCACTGATTATTTCTCCTGCCATTGCCATCACCAAGAAGAACTGACATATATCTGACTAACTCTGAGTCAGCAGAATCATAGCTCTTGGCTATGTCGTAGGCTATAAGAGCTAGTTCGGTTGCGTCAATCTTTGGACGATTCTTCTGAATGATATCCTCGATTTTAGCTATCAGCTCAAGATCCTCAGGTGTGATTAGACCTAAGTTGAGAAGTGCCCTGATCTTTACCTTATCGTAATCTAGAATGGCTAGAAGAATTGAAAGTTGTACTAACTTCCTTATATCGACTTTGGGAAGCCCAGCCTGACTCGATGAATTATTTGAAGGAGGAGTATAGGTGGATAGGTTCGTTGATTTAGCCGGGATTTCGCTCTTCTGCTCGGGCTCGTTAATTGGAATAAAATTGAATGGAGATTCAGCGTCGCTCTTCGTGGCCTTTATTGCCAGAGCCAGATCCTCTAGTCCCTTACCCAAGTTATCTATTGACTGCTTTAATTCTGTGGATGTGTCCGTGATCATCTTCGCGAGATCAGCCTGCATCTTATCTACCCTGGATGTAATCTTGGATAGATCCTGTTGTGGCTGAGATTGAGTTGAGGGTTGAGGGGGTTGTTGAGTTGATATGTTGACTGAGGAGGCTTGGAAAGTGTTAGGCTGTACTGAACTTGGATTGGAGGATCTTCTAATGTTAAGATTTATTCTACCAGGTCTTAATACAAAAAAGAATAGCAAAACGAAGAATATGGAAATAGGAACTCCTACAGAGAAGAAAACAACAAAAAATTGACTTGAAAAAAGATCGGTCATTTGACCTACCTCCTTATCCTATCGTCGTGATGAAGCCATCGGGTTGGTATACGTACTCGGAGAGAGTCAGCGGTGATCCTATGTTGGGTATTATCTGGATAGTTATGGTCTGATACTGGAACACTGGAGTGGTACTTGGGAATAGAATAAGTACACCTATGGTGGAGCCTGCGGGTGCCACGTCGCTACCCACAAGTGGATCTCCTGCCACCGGGAAGGTAATCGCAACTGGATTTGAAGATTTGACTGTTGCATAATATGTCTGGCCATTATAGGTAAATTCAAATGCTCCTGATGAAGAGGTAGTACTTACATTCACGTATTTTGATCCAGTAAGCTGATTTAACGCCAATAATGCTGCTCCAGGACTAGCATAATAATAGTAAGTTTGACCTCCGCTAGTCTCCGAAGAAATGTAATTAGTACTTGTCGTATTAAGCAGCGTATATACGTAGATATTAGAGTAAGCAATACTTTCTGATGGGGCTGTGAAGGATATTGAGGTGGTTGAAGGCGATAACTGCACGCTGGATACGCCGGAGCTAGGGGAT
>NZ_JAKNCW010000018.1:0-39852 GCF_022064045.1 Metallosphaera javensis (ex Hofmann et al. 2022)
TCTTTTTTTTTTTTTTCTTTGCTCCGCCGCCCTTCTCGCTTTACCCCCTCCCTCCTTACGCTTTCTTTTTTCCTCCCCCCCCCCCCCCCCCCCCCCCCCCCCCCCCCCCCCCCCCCCCCCCCCCCCCCCCCCCACAATCGGACAAGTGCGACCGCCGGGATTTGAACCCGGGACTTCTGGCTTGGAAGGCCAGCGTCCTAATCCAGGCTAGACTACGGCCGCACAGACTGGATATTGAGCCCTCACACCCTGCTGTATAGCAGTGTCAGGCCCTTCGCAAAAAGGTAAAGAGAAGTATAATATTTATGCTTTTCTACGCACCTGCCTCATTCTATTTCTCCTTGGATGGATATATGACGGTGAATTTCTCGTTCAGAAGTTCAAGGGCCTTAGTTCCAAGGTCTTGGTCATATTCCCTGATAACTGGTTCCAGCTCCCTGAATTCTGCGTCAGTCAACTCCCTATACTCGTACGTGGGAATCCCCACCTTTTCCTCGAAAAGTCTCTTGGCATACTTCTTCGCCTCACCATCAAGCTTCTTCATGACGTCAATGTATGACATGCTGTAGTCTATATCGTGAACGTAACCCTCCATGGCCAGAGCCTTAAGAAGCCTCATTACCTCCAGTCTGTTGGGTTGCATCCCAATCCTCGCAGGGTCAACCTTTCCGCGGACATAAATCCTTCCTCCAACCATGCCTGTCCCCACAAAGTTCCCTGTTTTCTCGCCCTTCTCTCTCATGCCGAGAACCATGATCACTCCCCCTGCCATATACTCCCCAAGATAGTCGTCCACCCTACCACCTATCACCAGGTAAGGTCTCTTGTTGGCATATTCACGCATCTGTATGCCTACCCTGTTCCCTGCATTTCCTCCCACAAACACCTTCCCTCCCTGAAGAGTTTGCGCAAGAACGTCCCTAGCATCCCCGGTTATCACCACCTTCCCCCCATGCATGGTATCACAGCAGTCATCCGCCACATTACCGTAAACGTAAAACTCGTTATTCTCGTTGAGATTGGCCATCGCGTTTCCCACAACTCCGTACAGCCTCACCCTCAGTCCTCCCCTGGGGAATTTTATGCCAATGAACCTGTGCCCCAGAACGTTGACCACTTTAACTTCCCTTTTTCCCGTCCTAAGAATTTCCTTGTCCAAGTCCTTGTATCCTATCCTGCTCGCATCTACGTCATAATCTGGAACCATGAAGGTCGGGGATGGCGAGAAATTCCTTATCTCCTCCACATCCCTACCGTGACTAAGTATTCCCCTCTTGAGGGAGGCAATGAAGTATGACCCGGGGTTAAGGGTCCACACCTTTGCCTCGCGACTCATGAGCCTTATCTGGCTTTCCTCGCTGGCGATGTAGTAGTAGTGATCATCCTCGCCAATGAGAACGGGCCTGAACTTGGATCTGTCAGCCAGCCCAATTAAGTACAGGTCATCTCCGGAGTCGTATCCAATCACCGCCGTGAATGGTCCATCTAGCCTTGCGTTCCTGTACAGGTAATCGTGATGTGGAGATATGGCACTGGTCCTCCTGGAGGGATTGACCAGAATGTTGGCGACCTCCTCCACTGTTAGACCCTCGCTGATCAACTCCTCGAAGAGGAAAGCCATGACCTCGCTGTCCGTACCCACGAAACCGCCCCATCCCCTAGACTGCAGGAACTCCAGATTTGCCCCGAAGGAGCTGACGTCGCCGTTGTGAACGATGGCAACATCAAAGGATGAGAAAGGATGGGACCAGTAGGGATAACTTCCCGGTGAGTTCGTGGGCTGTCTGGTGTGGGCCAGCCACATGTCCCCCTGGTACTTGTTCACGTCGTATATCTTGGCAATGTCCTTGGGATAGCCAACTCCCTTGAATACCTGAAGGGATTTGCCCATGCTGTATATCCTTCCCTTCCTCTCTGGCCAGAGCATCTCGTTGAGGTTCCTCACAGCCTTCCTCAACTGGGCAATGTTTCCAATGGAAACCTTGTAATTGCAACTGCACACTCCCCTGTCCTCAGCCTCTATGTTCTCCTCTATAACCTGGAGTCCCTGACTTTCCATCACTCTTCTCATCTTCCCTGGATCCTCCAAGAAGAACGCCTTCAAGTAGTAGTAGTTACCCTCCTCAAGGTTGAAAACTGCGAACCCTGCCCCCTTATCGCTACCTCTGTAACTCACTGCATCTATGGATCTCACCACGGAATCTCCGCTTATTTTGGGGGCGTGTGGCTTCCTCAGAACTCCGAAGACTCCGCAACCTGATGGGGATATCATAGGGAACCAGCCTGCCTGACCCTTATTCTCCTGGCAACGTATGAGTTCAGGTTCACGGCCCTCAGGAGCTCCCTGTTGCCCGTTAAACTGGACTGAATGCTGTAAATTCCCGCTGATCCGGCGAGCAATGCTATCTCCTTCCTGATCCCTGAGATCAGGTTGAACGCCCTCTCCTTCAGATTTCCCTTACTCCCCTCTCCTATGGCCACCTCCAGGACGCTATAGGGCATTATCACGG
The DNA here is from genome assembly GCF_022064045.1 of Metallosphaera javensis (ex Hofmann et al. 2022). Taxonomy (NCBI): domain Archaea; kingdom Thermoproteati; phylum Thermoproteota; class Thermoprotei; order Sulfolobales; family Sulfolobaceae; genus Metallosphaera; species Metallosphaera javensis (ex Hofmann et al. 2022). The sequence goes on from NZ_JAKNCW010000018.1 coordinate 2,511, forward strand.
AATCTGCACCTAGGGCAACCAGCTTGAATACGTCGGATGAGTCCCTGAGCCTAGAGGACTTGGCTATCAGGTCATACCTGTTCCTTACCCCAGCCTCCTTTAGCCTGAGGTCTGCATCGGATATCACTAGCTCTATATCTTCTCCCATGACGTCTTCGTCCAGAATGAAACCTGGGACCTCTCCCTCGTTTGCCAGCTCCTCCATCTCCTCGAGGTCCTCGGGAACAAAGTAGTTACCCAGAGCCGGTTTTGTGGACCACGTGGCAATTCCCTTTCCGTCCGAGGAGAGGGAAACTTCCTCAAATGGGTGAACAGCCTCCACTGAAAAGACCAGTGTTCCAAGAGCAAGGGAAGCCCACGCAAAGGCCTGCGTGTACTCCTGCGGTGAATTGGTAACGTCGAACATTACTGGTAACGAAAGGTAAAGTTCACCTCCCTTAAGCAGGAAGCTGGTATCTATGTCCTCCCTGTAGGGGTCTATTGACGGCCTGGTCACCTGAGCCCCATCGGATCTTAACCAGTCCAGAATCCTCGCTGGTTTCTCCACATCTGGAGGCGCTGTACTACCCATGCTGGTGAGGGATGGTTCTCCCTTGTTTATGAGATCGTGGAGAGCGTTCTTCCTCCTTCTCGTCCAAAGTTCACCCAACTTGGGGTTAAGCTCCTCAACCTCTCCCTGGATTCCAAGTATCTCCAGGGTATCCCTGGATAGGCCATAGCCATAAAGGAGATCTCTCCTTCCCTTGAGTTCCGAGACGGAGGACAGGTGGAGGTTATCCAGGATGTTGGCCAGCTCAAGGGAGAATCCCCTCACGAAGTTGACCAGCATCTTTGTTCCAAACTCGGTTTCCATGATTCTGGTACCATCTATTTTGTTGGTGAGCGCGGTGGGACAGGACCCTATGTGGCACTTGTGGACCATGACGCATCCCATGGCGACCAAGGCCCCGGTACCAACGCTCACCACGTCTGCCCCCAGGGCGATCAACTTGGCCGCGTCAGTCGCGTCACCAACCCTCCCCGCAGCGATTATGGTGAAGTTATCCCTGAGTCCTTCCCTCTTTAGAACCGAATCTGCGGAAGCAACGGCCAGCTCTATGGGTATACCGACGTTATCCCTTATGACTGCTGGGGTGGCCCCTGTGCCCGCGCCGTGACCATCTATTATCACTCCATCCGCCTTCATTCTAGCGATTCCTGAGACCACGTAGGGTATGTAGTTGGTTGCAGCCACCTTCACGAAGACCGGCTTTCCGGTCAACTCCTTCAGGGCCTCAATCCTCTGACCAAGGTCCTCTATGGAGTAAATGTCGTGGTGAGGGGCTGGCGAGATTGCGTCCATTCCCACAGGGATTCTCCTGGTCTTGGAGATGGGTTCCGTAACCTTACTTCCAGGCAAATGTCCTCCAATTCCTGGTTTGGCTCCCTGACCTATCTTTATCACCACACCGAGTCCAGCATTAAGAACATCAACGTCAACCCCGAACCTGGCTGAAGCCCACTGCACAAAGATTCTCTTATGTTTTGCAACCTCAGGATGAAGCCCTCCCTCTCCGGTCCCGGCCAGGGTACCTGTGAGGTCAGCTGCCTCAGCTATGGCAATGTTGGGATTCCCGCTGAGAGCTCCATAGGACATATCCCCCAGGTAGAGGGGTGAGGTCATGGATATTCCCTTAAAGGAAATGCTGGTATCAGCTGAGGGTTCTCTAGTTATCTTGGTTTCAGCAACCCTGAATTCAACCCTGTCCAATATCCTTAGACTGTTCCTCCTGCTGGTGAAGATTTGATGGGGTTCCCCTGTCTGAGCAAGTTGCCTTATGTGTTCTAGCCTCTCAATTGTCCAGAACTCCGAGTCCGTCTGTTTTGGGACTGGTAAATACTTGTTTATTATGAGCAATGAGATCGCAAAATCACGTTTGCTGAGATTCTTATTTATTTGTTCATGCAGATTTCACGTAAGATATAAGTTCGAACTCAGCTAGTCATTGTTATAGTATAGCGTAAATCTTTCTACTAGTTTCCAATGAATACTGTGGGTATTTCGTATTGAACACATAAAGCCCATATTCCACTAAAAACATTTTTTAGCAATACCTTAAACAATTGGAAGTTTTTAATTATCAAACCAAGCTATCTAACCTGAAAATGAGCTGAGAAATCGTTACAACTTCGAATCATTCTTCAGAATATTCATGAGCATCTCCACGTGTTCCAGTATCTCGTCCACAGTGTTCCTCAGGGTAAGTATGGACTTGGGATCACTGTACTTCATTTCGACCACCACTTCAACGCCCTCACCCGTCTCCTTCATCTCTATGCTCATCCCTTCGGGCAAATCCACGTTATCAACCTGAATGGCGTTTAGTATTTCACGGGGATCCCCTGTGGAAATGTTAATCCTTATCCTTTGAATCAACTTCTCCCACATTCCCAAAGAACCTGGAGGTAAAAACCCTATTTCCGTCGTTGACGAATACGGGCTTTCCCTTCTTGCCCAACTGTCTGAGTATGACGTAAGCCAGAAGCGGTGAGGCTAGAGACGTGTTAACCAGATAACGATTTCTTTCCTCGATCATATCTAGGGAGAAACCTAGGCTCAGGCTTTCCCTGTAAATTTCCAAGGACGGGCCGAACAGGGAAGGACTGAGTGCCAAGTCGAAAAGCCCTGGATAGCCAAGTTTGTCCAGGAGATAAATGGATGCGAAACCCAGCTCAAGAAAGTCATAGCCGTGAAAGAAGTACCTCTTAACCACGAGTTCTTCCCTATCAACCTTAGGGTTCACCTTCACCAGAAGGGTAATTAACCTGAATACCAGGGTATTCAACTGTGATTCGTCAAGTTCACTAAGCTTGGTGAACTCGTTTCCCCCTATCTCCCTCACTAGCTTTAGGGAGTTTTCCCTGTTCCCTGAGATTTCAGGGATGTATGGATCCAGGGAGTAGGAAAGCGAAAGGAAGAGCGGAATCTCCCTGTAACCTGGAATCTTCAGGGACTTCTCCTCAGTAACTCCCAGGTCCTGAGCCTTGGTGAAAAGGTTTTCTTCCCAGGGACTTGGCTTCCTCCTGTATAGAATCAGGTCTGACGAGATCCCGGCCAGCATGGGAACCAGGTCGTCTATGGTTAGGGGAAGGAGTGAGGTGAAGGAGGAGAAACCCACGTATATCTCCTTTCCCTCCACCGTCAGGAAACTTCCCGTATCTCTCTTCTCCAGAGTGACGTCGCAAGTGGACGAGAAGCTCACCCCGATCTCTCCCTTGAAGTACTTTGAGATCAGCGAGGAGAAGATGACGAAATCGGGATCGTAAGGTCCCCTGATACACAGGCTCTTCATGGAGTAGATAGAGGAGATTAGCTTTGATGCCTCCTCAGGCGCTGGGTCTCTCAGAAAGTTTTCCATATGCCCTAATCTCATCAAATTGCCTTTTAAGGTCTTTAAGGCTTATCTCCCTTATGAGTAGGAAGCCAAGGGAGTAATCTATGAGTTCCAGTATTCTCAGGGCCACCACAACCCTTGGGACAAAGTAGATCGAGAGGCCAAGTTCCGCGAAACCCGAGCTGGCAGGCACCGGGATCAGTGAAGCGGCAAAGTAGGTCATGTTGACAAGCACATCAAGGGGGAAGGAGGGAACAATGTAGTAAAACGCTATTGACTGAACCAAGTAGCCAAGAAGGGTGAGAAGGGAGTTCACAACCAGGGACTCCTTTGTGGTGGCCTCCTTGACCATGTCCTTTCCCTTCTGGAGAAGGGAATAGTAATTCTCCAGCTTCATGAACCTAGCAATCCTCTCCTCCGCCTTCACCACTTTCTTGGACGTGAAAATAACGTATCCTGTCCCTGCAACCCAACCCACAACGTTTCCTAAGGTGGCAAGAATGTAAATGAAGTCCACTGGGGACGCCCTTATCTCCACGAGAAAGAGAAACATGAGGGAACCGATAACCACGTCATAGAAGGCCTCTGTGAGGGAGAGGGCAAAGGACTTGACCAGATCCTGGTTATACCTAGAATACACAGACGCTCTCGCCAGATCCTGCCCAGCCCAGCCAGGAATAACCAACCCCACGGCATTACCCAGTAACCTGGCCTTGAACGCGGTGAAGTAGGGAACCTTGGTGATCCTTGAATCTCTCACCGCAAGGATCAGGAGTTGCCCAATGTAAGTTACCACAAAGAGACCAAAGAGCGCTGGATCCATGGTCTTTAGTACATTTACAAAGTCAATATGAAAATAGAGCGAATAAGCAATAATTACAGCAGGCGGTATCAGTACTGCAATCAGTAGTTTTTTCTCCATCTCCCATTTATCTCCCTATCTTCTTAAAACAATTTTCGTAGCAGATGAGTAGACCATCTGGCATCCTTCTCAGGTAAGGCCTGGGCCCTTCAGGGGGCCTCTCGTTCACCCTGATAAGTCCACAGCTCGTCCTTATTCCTCCAAGGTACTTGTATTCCCCCAGGGAACAGGCCTCGCAGGACGGGTTCCTCTTCATGTCCACCACCTGGAGGGTAAGGGATCTGGCATCCACGTAATAGAGACCCCTTGGGATATCTCCCCGCAGGGCGTTGAGCATCATCTGGACCTGAAGGTTAGCCACGAGGGACACGGTCATGACAGTGGTCCCCATGGTCTCGCAAGCGTCTGCCTGGTCCATGGGCTCCATGAAGCAGGAGAGGCAGGGAGTATCCCTCGGACTCACAAAAAGTGCAGAGCCATACTCTCCTGACACTCCACCGTAGATCAGGGGAACTCCGTTCTTTACGCAAGCGTCGTTAAGAATAAGCCTAGGATTTACGTTGTCCAGTGCATCGAAAACGAAATCCATTCCCTTCACAAGAGACTCAGCGTTGGTCTCGTCCACTATATCCAGAACTGGGGTTACCCTGGATCCACTGCCAATCTCCATGGCTTTCTGGGCACATACCAGCGCCTTGGGTTTCCCAACGTCAGACAGGGTGAAGAGATGCGTTCTGTGAAGGTTAGAAGTTTCAACCACGTCAGCGTCCACAACAGTGACGTGTCCCACACCTAGCCTAACCAAGAGCTCAATGATGGCAGTGCCCAGGGCACCGCAACCTGCCACCAGCACGTTCAGTGAGAACAACTTCTCCTGGATCTCAGGCCCTAAAACCAGCAACTGTCTGGTGAACATCTCCAAGTTGCTCAGTGAATCCACCCCATTCCAATCTTCGCCAACTCATAAAACTCTGACTCCTTACGTTGTGATATCCCTGAAACGGACTTTAACGAATCCAGAAGCCAACGTGAATTGCTCCACCCTCACGATGGGGTCACCTTAACCTCCAAAAAGATAAAGACTTAAAAAAGGGAGATATTGCATTATTGCGGGGGTTTGTTGTTGCACCAATGGAAAAAGGTGGGCGTGATGGAATTCCAATATCAATAGAGGAACTAAACAAGCTCAAGGAGGTAGCAGATAGGGCTAGAAAGAACGTAATAAGGATGCAGTTCTACGATCAATCGATCCACGTTGGATCCTCCTTGAGCAGTATCGAGATCCTTACGGCTCTCGAGCTCAAGATATTAAGAGATTCAAACGATCCAGTTAACAAGGATTGGCTGATCCTAAGCAAGGGCCACGCGGCTCCGGCTCTCTACGCGGTTCTGCACGAGAAGGGACTCATCAAGGAAGAGGAACTGTGGAAAATCCAGGACATCTCAGGCCTTCTCCAAGGCCATCCAGAGACCTTCATACCGGGAGTTGATATGTCCACTGGAAGCCTGGGGCAGGGTCTGAGCTTTGGGATTGGAGTTGCCACGGGAATAAAGATGGCCAAGGGAACTGGAAGGGTATTCGTTATCATGGGAGACGGAGAACAGGATGAGGGCGAAGTGTGGGAAGCCATGACCCACGCGGTTGCCCGCAACCTAGACAATCTGGTGGCGATCATAGAGATGAACGGATTCCAGCTGGACGAGAGCACAAAGAACGTTAAGCCCAAGGAATTCCTGCCGGAGGTGTGGAGGGCTGTGGGATGGAGAGTGTTTAACTGTGACGGTCATGACATAGCAAGCGTGATCTCCACTGTAGGTGAGGCACTCAAGACAGGTAAACCCGCGGTCATCTTCGCGGAAACCAAGAGAGGTAAGGGGTTCACCCCAATAGAAAACACCAAGAGACAGAGGACTGTTCCAGATGTTGCAAGGCAGTTTCTCCTCAATTCGTGAGGCCTTCGGCAAAACCCTAGTTAAACTAGGGGAGAAGGACAACGACATAGTGGTGATAACTGCCGACGTTGGCGACTCTTCCAGGGCCTCTTACTTCAAGGAAAAGTTCCCTGACAGATACTTCAACATAGGCATATCCGAGCAAGACATGGTGAATTTCGGCGCCGGTCTCTCCGCTGTGGGAAAGAAACCCGTGGTCGTGGGCTTCGCCATGTTCCTGATGAGGGCGTGGGAACAGATGAGAAACAGCATAGGAAGGATGAACCTCAACGTCAAGGTATTCGTGACCCACTCGGGTTACAGCGACAGTGGTGACGGGTCGAGCCATCAGGCCCTTGAGGACGTAGCGCTCATGAGAGTGATTCCCAACTTCAAGGTAATCATACCGGCAGATGCAGCAGAGGTGGAGAGGAGCATGCCCGTGGTCCTGGAGGATAGGGGACCTCTGTACTACAGAATGGGAAGGGACTACTCTCCTCCCATCACCTCGACAATGGACTACAAGTTTGAGATAGGTAAGGCGTATGTCCTGAGGGAGGGAGACGATATCTCACTTATGGGCGCAGGTGTGGTCCTTTGGGACGCGCTGAAGGCAGCAGAAGAACTGGAGAAGATGGGAATCAGCGCAGCGGTAATCAATTTGCCCACAATAAAGCCAATAGATCAGTCCACCATTGAATATTATGCTAGGAAGACAGGGAGAATAGTTACCGTTGAGGAACACAGCGTTATGGGTGGGGTGGGATCAGCAATAGCTGAGACTGTGGTGAAAACCTACCCCGTTCCCATGAGATTCGTGGGAGCCACCACATACGGCAGGTCAGCTAGGAGCCAGAGGGAACTCCTGGACTATTACGGCATCACGCCCAAGACCATTGTTAACTCAGCCCTAGAGTTGATTAAGTAAATGAAGGAACTGGATCGACTAAGGGCTGAGATTGACAGGGTTGATGAGGAGCTCTTCAAACTCTTTTTTAGACGTCTTGAACTTGTTTCTGAGATTGGCCACCTCAAGAAGAGGGAGGGTCTCCCGGTCACCGACGAGAGAAGGGAGGTTGAGGTCAGGGAGAGATGGAGGAGTCTGGCCAAGATCTACGGAATTCCGGAAACCCTGGCGGATAACCTCCTCTCCACCATGTTCTCGGTTGCCAAGATGAGGGAGGTCAACCCCTCAGAAAAGAGGAGGATTACCCTTGTTGGTTATGGTGGGATGGCAAGATCCCTCGCCTCCCTTTTCAAGCTGGCCAAACACGAGGTCGTGATCACCGGGAGGAGCCAAGAGAAGTCCCAGAAACTGGCACTGGAGTTTAACTTCACCTACATGCCCATGCCCCAGGCCCTTCAATGGGGAGAGATCGTGATCCTGGCTCTTCCCCCCGAGGGGGTGTTCTCGGAGAACGTGACCAAGTTCCTTCACCTCTCCAAGGGGAAAGTGGTAATGGATATTCTCTCTAGCAAGATGAAGTTCTTCGGGAAGCTGGAGGAAATGTCCAAGGAGATGGAATTCAGGTTCGTGTCCACCCATCCCCTCTTCGGTCCCTATCTTAACCCGGTGGGTGAGAAAATAGTCCTCATCCCCTCTGTGACCACCGGGGAGGTGGAGGAGGTATCCCAGTTCTGGAGGGGGGTAGGATTGACACCCCTGATCACAGATGTGGATACGCACGAGAAGTTGATGGCCATCGTTCAGGTTTTACCCCACTTTTTCATCATGGGATTATCCAGGAGCCTAGAACTTCTCTCCAAGGAGCTTAATGTTGACTTTTCCCAGTTCCAGACCACCAACTTCAGGGAAATCTACAAGATAGTGAAGAGGGTGAAAGAGCTGGAACCGGTCATCCTAGAGATACAGAAAATGAACCCCTACGCCGAGGAGGCGAGGAGGCTGGGACTTAGAGAGTTAAATACTCTTTTCTCCACTCTTCAAGAGGAAAAGAAATGATACTCTATATATTGAAGGGCAAGGATCACTCCTCACTCAGGGAGAGACTCAAGTCCAGTTCAGCCTCGTTCAAGTTTCTAAACCTTTACGGGAAGGAACTGGCACTGGCCTGGCCGGATTCCGCGGTAGAGGGAATAAATGACGACTCCGTGGAGTTTGTAGTGAAGACCAAGAAATCCTACATTCTGGCCGGAAATGAATGGAAGAAGGAGCCTACGGTGGTGAAGGTAAAGGATGTGGAAATAGGATCCAACAAGGTTGTGGTGGCTGCGGGCCCATGCGCAGTGGAATCTGAGGAGCAGACGGAGACTGTTGCCAAGGCCGTGAAGAGGGCTGGGGCATCCCTCTTGAGGGGAGGGGCTTACAAGCCCAGGACTAGTCCCTATTCCTTCCAAGGGCTGGGGGAGGAAGGTCTGAAAATACTCAGGAAGGCCGGGGATGAGACTGGACTCCCCGTGGTCTCGGAGATCCTCGATGCGAGGGATGCAGGGGCCTTTGCCAAGTACGCTGACATGGTCCAGATAGGGGCCAGGAACTCGCAAAACTTCACTCTACTTAGGGAGGTGGGAAAACTGGGTAAGCCCGTGTTGCTCAAGAGGGGACTGGGAAACACCGTGGAGGAGCTCATACAGTCTGCGGAGTACGTGATGATGGAGGGTAACGGTAACGTAGTTCTCTGCGAGAGGGGAATTAGAACCTTTGAGAAGTCCACCAGGTTCACCCTCGACATCGGGGGAATGGTTGCAGGGAAGCTCATGACTCATCTTCCCTTCTGTGCGGATCCAAGTCACCCTGCGGGTAAGAGGGAACTGGTTCACTCTCTGGCCCTGGCCTCGGTAGCAGCTGGTGCGGACATGCTACTTGTGGAGGTTCATCCAAAGCCTGAGGTGGCCCTAAGCGATTCCGAGCAACAGCTCACGCCCGAGTCCTTCCAGTTATTGATGGAAAGAATTAAGGGTTTGGCGTCTGTCCTAGGTAGGTCCGCATGATCGAGTTTCTTGAGAAGGTGTGCTGTTCAGATGTGACCGTGAAGGTTGGAAGGGGGGCAATAAGGGAAGTCGAGAACCTCCCCGGGAGGAAGTGCATCGTTCATCCCAAGTCCCTGAACCCCGGGTTGAAGGGGGACCTGGAGATAGCCATAGATGACGGGGAGAAGGGGAAGGACCTAAAAAACGCCCTTGAGATCGTGGATAGGCTCCTGGAACACGACTTCACAAGGGGAGATTACCTGGTGGCAGTTGGTGGAGGAACTGTTCTTGACGTGGCTGGCTTCTCAGCCTCAATCTTCATGCGTGGTCTAAACCTGGTTAACGTTCCCACCACCCTCCTTGGAATGGTGGACGCTGGGATTGGGGGAAAGACCGGGGTTAATTACGGTGAGGCCAAGAACATGATAGGGACATTCTATCAGCCCTCCCTCATCCTGGATGACATCTCTTATCTGGATACCCTGCCCACAGAGGAGCTGAGAAGGGGGTTGGCGGAGGTCGTGAAGTACGCCCTAGTCCTTGACAAGGAGCTTTACGACTTTCTCTCCCTGAACCATTCCTCAATCCTGGAGAAGGAGGAGACGTCCCTGGAGAGGGTCATATCCTCCTCGGTAAGGGATAAGTTAGCAGTGGTTGCGGAGGACGAGAGGGAAACCAGGGGAATAAGGATAGTGCTTAACTTTGGGCATACCATAGGTCACGCCATAGAGGCAGGATCGGACTTCACAGTCCCCCATGGCCTGGCAATTTCGGTTGGGATGGTATGTGAGGCCAAAATCGCTGAGGAGATGGGTTACGCTGAGGAAGGGGTCGTGGAGGACGTCCTCTGGTTACTTCAGCTCTTTGGTTTACCCATCTCTCCGGAGGGTCTGAACGCGAGGGTTGATGTGGAGAAAGCCCTGAACGCCATGACTAAGGATAAAAAGAGGAGGGGAGAGGAGGTTCTGATGCCCTTCCCCACCAGGATAGGAAACTGGAGAGGGGTGAGGGTACCACTGAGTACCCTTGAGGGTTTCGCCAAGCAGTGTCTGGGGGGTAATTGAACTGAAGTGCTTGGAGATTGGACCAGACACTAGCCTTTTAGGGGTGCTGGGAGAGAACATAAGGTACACCCTCTCACCGAGGATACATAACTTCGCTTTCGAAAGGCTGGGAATCAGGGCAGTTTACGTTACCTTTGACGTGCCGAGGGAGAGGTTTCAGAGAGCGTTTCCAGGGTTACTTGAGTTCACCTATGGGCTGAACGTGACCATCCCCTACAAGGAGGACGTGATCCCATTTCTGGACTCCCTTGCACCGGAGGCGGAGAAGGTGGGGGCGGTGAACACGATCCACGCGAGAAGGGGATATAACACCGACTACCTTGCAGTGAAGGGGCTGGTCACGGGGGTGGAGAAGGGCTCTGCCCTGATCCTAGGAGCAGGAGGGGCAGCCAAGGCTGCCTCCTTCGCCCTGGGAGAGCTGGGTTTTGACATAATTGTGCAGAACAGGACCGAGAACAGGGGGAGGGAACTGGTTTCCAGGTTGAGGGAGGAGGGTATCTCTGCCAGGTTTTCCGGAAGTTGCCAGGGAGAGTACAACGTGGTTGTTAACACCATCCCCGACCCTGGAGCTGTCCCCCTGGAGTGCGTTAGGGGAAAACTGGCTATGGAGTTCGTGTACAAGGAGGAAACTCCCTTCCTTAGAAAGGCGAGGGAAATGGGAATGGCCGTGGTGGATGGCCTCCAGATCCTGGTGAGGCAGGCCATGGAGGCTGAAAAGATTTGGTTTGGTAAATCTCTCAACGACATAGAGGTGGTGAATTTCCTAAATGCCGGGAAATAGCTTTGGCAAACTCTTCACCATTACCACGTTTGGGGAGAGTCATGGTCCTGCCGTGGGAGTGGTGGTGGATGGGGTGCCCGCAGGGCTGAGACTATCTCAGGAGGACCTGGAATTTGAGCTCTCCTTCAGGAAACCCGGGAGGCTCTACGTCTCGGGGAGAAGGGAGAAGGACATTCCCGAGATACTTAGTGGGGTCTATAACGGAAGGACCACGGGCTCTCCCATAGCCATAGTTGTCAGGAACACCGACGTTATCTCCTCCTTCTACGAGGAGGTTAGGGTTAAACCCAGACCTGGACACGCAGATCTTCCCTTCATCATGAGGTACGGTTACGAGAACTGGGACTACAGGGGAGGAGGTAGATCCAGCGCAAGGGAGACCGTGGGGAGGGTCGCAGCCGGGGCAATAGCCAAGAAGCTGTTGATGTTTCACGATACGTGGATAGCCGGGAGGTTAAAGAGCCTGGGCCCCCTGGACTCTCCACCTGCGGACTTTCTGGGGATCCTCTGCTCCAAGTACAGCCCGGTGAGAGCCTCCGACCCGGACACTGAGGCCAAGTTCCAGGAACTGGTAAAGCAGGCTACGGTTGAGGGAGATAGCTATGGAGGAGTTGCGGAGATCGTGGCTAGGAATCCCCCTGCAGGGCTGGGAGAGCCGGTCTTCGACAAGATCAAGGCAGACCTTGCAAAGGCAATCCTCTCCATTCCTGCGGTGACGGGGTTTGAGTACGGGCTAGGGTTTCAGGCTTCCAGAATGAAGGGAAGTGAGGCGAACGACTCCATAGTGAGAAAGGGAGAGAAACTTGGATGGAGGGAGAACAAGGCTGGTGGAATTCTAGGTGGAATAACCACTGGAGAGGACATAGTGGTGAGGTGCTCCTTCAAGCCCACCAGCTCCATAAGGAAACCGCAGGGGACAGTCGACCTGAGAACGGGAGAACCAGCAGAGATCTCAGTCCTGGGGAGACACGACCCGGCGGTTGCGATTAGGGGAGTCTCCGTGGCTGAGTCCATGGTGGCCATAACACTTGTTGACCACTCCCTCAGGTCAGGGGTAATTCCGCCGGTGAAACTGGAGGAGAGACAGGCTGAGGTAATCGAGGACAGGTGGAGGAGGTACATGGAGGAATGCAGGCCTACGGCGGAGTCTCAGTAGTGAACGCCCTGCCCTCATGGTATGGCTCATCCATGGCAGTGAACATGAAGGTTGAGGTCAGGGTAAGAGAGGGGAAAAGGAATGTGGAGGACCCGCTCCTCGTGACAATCCTGGACCATTTCTCCCGTCTCGGCTTACCTGATCTTGAGGTTCAGGTGGAGTCAGAGATTCCTGTTGGAAGTGGGTTAAAGAGCAGTAGCGCGGTCTCCACTGCGCTCATAGGGGAAATAGCCAGGAAGTACTCCCTTGAGGTGGACGTCCCGAAACTATCGGCAATCCTTTCCCTGAAGGCTGGAGTCTCCTATACTGGTGCCCTGGACGATGCGATTTCGTCTTGGTATGGGGGAATATCCTTCACTTACAATAAGGAATTCAAGGTCCTGAAAAGGGAAAGGGCCCCCACTGACGTGGTTGTGGTGATCCTGGAGAGGAGCGGAAAGGGAAAGATAGAGCTGAACAGACTCAGGTCCTTCAGGACCCTTTTCCTTGAGATATTCAGAATGGCCCTTCAGGGAAGAATATGGGATGCGATGAAGTTGAACGGTATAGCCATAGCGGAGATCCTGGGCTTGCCCACCGATCTTGTGGAGGACGCTCTGCGACAGGGAGCTCTGGCCTCTGGGCTCTCCGGGAACGGGCCCTCATACTTCGCCGTAACGAGGGAGGGGGAAGAGGGACCAGTGATTGAGTCCTTTGAGAGGAGAGGGAAAGTGAGGGTGACCAGGGTGGTAAACCTTGATGGTAGAGATTGAGCCTTCCAGAATTGAGGGGAGGGTGAACGCTCCTCCCTCCAAGAGCCTGGGAATTAGGTATGTCTTTCTCTCCCTCCTCACGGATGTATCCCTCAGGGGACTCCCTGAATCGGATGACGTAAAGGTGGCCGTGAACGTAGTGAACGCGCTGAAGCAGGGAAAGGAAGAGCTCTACCTGGGCGGATCGGCCACAACTCTGAGAATGATAATTCCCGTGATCCTGGCACTGGGCAGGAGGGTGAGGCTAGACGGAGATGAGACCCTGAGGAGGAGACCCCTCAGTGCATTGAAGAGCCTGCCCGGTCACTTCTCGGCCTTCAACCTCCCCCTGACCGTGGAGGGTAAACTGGGACCAGAGACTGAGGTGGAGGGGTGGGAGAGCAGTCAATACGTGTCGGGACTGATCTACGCCTACTGCCTCCTGGGTCAAGGAAGGATAAGGGTTATCCCACCGGTCTCCTCCAGGGGGTACATCTACATGACAGCGGATGTGATCTCCTCCGTGGGAGGGAGGGTTACCATTCAGGGAGAGGAAATAGCTGTGGAGTGCAGGAACCTGCGCAGATTTGAGGGAAACGTACCGGGCGATTACGCCCTCGCCTCATTCTACGCCATAGGCGCAGTGCTGACGGGTGGTGAAGTGGAGATTGCCAATCTCTACCCACCTCCCAGCTACGTGGGGGACCATCAGATAGTGAACATGATTGAAGAGACGGGGGCAGAGAGCCGGGTGACGGGTGACAGGTGGATAGTGAAGGACACAGGGAGGAGAATACCCATAAGCGTGTCCATAAATGACGTTCCGGATCTTGCCCCCTCGCTTGCAGCCTTGATGGCAGTTGTTCCTGGGAAGTCCGAGATACTGGAGGCCGAAAGACTGAGGATAAAGGAGAGCGATAGGGTTTCCACAATCCTGAGCACTCTGTCCAGCTTCGGGGTAAGCGGATCCTATTCCTCCGGCACCATAACTATCGTGGGGGGAGAGCCAAGACGTGGTGAGGTGGAGTGCCCCAAGGACCATAGGATCGCCATGATGGCTGGGGACCTGGCACTAAGGGCAGGTGGCAGAATCAGGAGCGCTGAATGCGTAAACAAGAGCAATCCCAGATACTGGGATGACCTGCTAGGGTTGGGATCAAGGCTCAAGATCAAGGCATAATTTTCCGCAAAATGCAGGTCCTATTTGCGTATTTCACGTAAACAACTCGTCAAATATACTAGTATGGTTAGCCCCACATGAGGCTGGACCGATCCCCTACCTAACCTTATACAAGATATCGCGGATGTCATTAAGGACTTCATCCTCGATGCAAACCTGTTCTATTATTATGTCCAAGGTCTTTTCATACTCTTCAATAATACTGCTGATCTGTTGCCAACTCCTTTCCTCCACGTTCTCCACAACTATGTAGGCCTTACGGGGCTTTCCCTCCTTCATGTTCTTAAGGGTATTTTCAATTTGATCGCACGATTTCTTTATTTTACTTGGATTTCCGCTTTCCTTGATCTCCACCAGAAGGCTCTCCTTTCCGTCCTTCCTTTCGCAGTAACCGTCAACGCCCTCTCCGCAGAGGAGATCCACCTTCACACAGATGTAGGCATCATTGTAAAAGATGACTCGAGGCAAGAATTCACCCGAACGACTTCTCTATCATCTTCTCCAATACCTCCCTTTGAATGGGGGAGATAGTAACCAACCTCTCAAGCCATCCGTCTTCGCTCACCTTTCTAGGCTCCGTCTTTCCGTTCACAATTTCGTAGACTCTTACCCTATCCCTGAGGAGGTATGCCAAAACCATGGCCACCCATTCACTATGTGTAGTGATGAACATTCTCTTATGCGAGTTCGCGATCTCTCTAGCTACTTGAATCTGGGCGTTAACATGAAGATTTATTTCAGGTTCCTCCACGATTAATCCCTTTACCCAAGGATAGGAGAGGAAGGCCTTCACGAAGGAGTATTGATAAACCCCAGTGGCCACAGAGGAGCCAATATCCCTGCTATCCTTGAATACCTTGAGATCCTTGTGAGGAAAGTCATCAAAAACCACCTTGTGGCCAAACACATCAAACTCTCCGGTGATTGAGTATCTGAGTAAGTCTAAGATCAGAGGTTTCAGCGGTGATGGGTGTAGGGGTGAAAATACGGCGTAATTGATGAGTGGGAGAAGCTGGGCGAAGGCTATCCTTTCGGTACTAAGGAATAACGTGGGAATCCAATCATCAAGTTGAAAGTACCTAGAAACTGCATAGGAGGCTACCTCATTTCTGATCCTCTCCTTGTTACCAATTGCCCTTATGATGTTACCCTCAAAGGAGATGGCGGAGGAGGAGTGGTCTCCTTTAACGTAATCTATTTTCAGCTTGATCTTACCAGAGCCCTTTACCTCCACATCCTTATCCTTACCTAGAACAAGCCTGAACTTATCGGATGAAATTTTCACTACATCTCCAAAAGATCGCTCGTCAAGGATTCTCTTGATGTTAGCCTCAAGTGTTTTAACCACCTCTTCCTTGTTTAATTCCACGATATGTCTAACATCCAGTTCCACCTCTCCCTCTAGATCTACGTCCGCATCTAGTTTAGCCTCTAGTTTGCTTCCAGGAACAGGGAAAAGGTTAATGAAAAACGGATCGATCAAGAAGTAGAAAGCGGAAGAGAGTGTGGTCTTCCCAGACGCGTTAGGGCCAACTATCACCACCGAATCTCTTAGCTCAAGTTCAGCACTGATGATGGGGCCTAAATCCTTTATCTCAATCTTCACACTAATATTCAAACGTAAACGATTAAAAACATTAGTAGCACTTCCTCAGCTGAGAGCTCCGTCTTCTGCGGTCTGGATCCCGTGGTGGAGCGGATCGAGGACCACGTCCAGGGGAATATCCAAACGTGGTGATCGCTACCTCAGGAAGGCGCTCTACATTGCGCTGGCCATGATAGCCAACAGGAACAACCCCGTCACCAGGTTCTACGACGAGCACAGGGACAGGCTTCGCGGTAAGAAGATGGTGATTGCCTGCACCAGGAAGCTCGCAAGGTGTGGAGCATGGGCTACCACAACAGGCCCTTCGAGGTCAGGTAGGGGACGTGACGTCCCGCTTTCGCGGGTAGTCAGGGCTATGCACGATTTTCAGGTCGAAAGGTTTATTAGAACACTTCTCCAGGCCCAGAGCCTTCAACTCCCTTATAACCACCTCCACGTCCCACCTGTTCTTCCACGCGGTATCTCCTCAGGGGACATGGAGGGATCGGTGGAGAAGAGGTATCTCCTGCCGGAAACCCTTATAGTCCTCCAGTACCACTATTTTCACGGGGACTCCCAGGTACGTGACGTGGTGCTCTCCCTCGGGGAGGAGTCCAACGGGCACGGACCTGTCACCCTCGAGAGAGCGTCCGGACTGAGAAAAATTCAACGAGAAACTGTTTGAGTTTCTAGGTCTTCGCAGAATCAGAGTAATACTTTAGTTTAACATGTCAAGAATCACGTAAAGTCATTCCTGGAACTTTTAATGGAATTAAGGTCTCACTAATTCACTCGTTTATCTATATTTTCCTATCAAAATAAGTTGAATTTTATGCGTTCTGGACACGCTCTCCACGACCTTCACGCCACCCAGCCCCTTAGCTCTCCTCCACAGCTTCACGAGCTCTGCGCACTCTTCCCTCCGTACCTCTTGATCCACGTGAAGACTGTGCCCAGTGGGACCTGAAGTACCCTGGAGATGGCCCTCATGCTCATCCCGTTCGCGTACATCCTGAGGGCCCTCTCCCTCACGCTCCTATCGTAACGATGTTTAGCTCCCTCCACGAACTTCCTCCCGCACTCCCTGCACAGGTAGAACTGTCTCCCCGTCACCTTCCCGTTCTTAACCACATGATTACTCCCACAAGAGGGACACGATATGTCCCTATAAACAGGTTTCCTTCCCCTCTTAGCCATAAGTAATACTCCCTTCACAAATATTTATGCCTTGATGATAACATTATAGTCACACTCACTTTTTATACACGTTAAAAATTAATTAGTTAGTTTGATTAAATAAAGATTTGCTTCTAACCTGAACCTTCACACCCCTTACCTTATCCTCGCTCTACTTCGTTGTAATTAAGATTTTTAACTTATAGATAAAGAATAAATGTTGTGAGATTACTTACCGCATCCGATGTATATTTACTTGAGGCTGACGAGTTGTTGGAGAAAGGAGACATAGTCCAAGCAAGCGAAAAATACTACAAAGCAGCAGAAGAAACGATAAAACTGCTAGCAATAAAACACGATCTAAAGGATATAATACAAAAAGTTAATGAAAGAGGAGAATGGGACATAAAGGATTTCTTCGATGTCGTTTATAGGTTAAAAGAGGCGTACGAAAATATAACTAAATATTGGGACTGCGCAATTGCGTTACAAACAGTTACATTAGAAGAAAACGCATTGAGGAAATGTGTTGAAAGTGTGAGAAAACTTGTCGAACTTGGAGATAAGGTCGCTAATAACTAGTTGGATTAAAGAAGCTGACGAGTTGTTGGAGAAAGGAGACATAGTCCAAGCAAGCGAAAAATACTACAAAGCAGCAGAAGAAACGATAAAACTGCTAGCAATAAAACACGATCTAAAGGATATAATACAAAAAGTTAAGGTTAAAAGAAGATGGGAATCAAGGTTACTATTTGATGTTGCAAGCAAAATGTCTGATGAAATATATTTCTGTTGGACCTCAGCGTGGACCTTACATGTTTATGGTTTTCATGAAATGAAGCTTAATCTCGATCAGGTTAGAGATAAAGGATACGAAGTCAAAAAATTAATAAGACTTTTATAAATAAGATTCCAGCACGAAATAGTTTTTCTTTCACAATTTACTATATACTTCTAGACCATTTTAACTAGCGCTTTTAACCACGACAAATTACGAGCATTAACTCGTGAGAGAATAGTCGTTAGTTTTAATTCAAAGTAATAATCTGTAACATGTGAAAATTAATGTTTTTTGTGAACTACCCCGCCCTGAAGTACCAAGTTTTCTGAATCAAAATAAGCTTAGGACCATGACTGTGAAGGTAATCTGAAACCATCTCTCAAGTACCTTCTTCCCTCTACTAAACTTGTTCATGACTATGCATATTAACGCCTAGGCGTACTTTTCTCCGTGAATAGACCTTTAATAGTCGCGTCCCTACCAGTGACAAGACCCGACGACATAAAGAGAGTCAAGGAAATAGATGCAGACCTAGTGGAACTGAGGCTGGACTACTCCCATCAATTTCCAAGTCCGCTCGATCTTGTCCCCCTGAAGCACAGAATAATGGTAACCCTGAGGGACAGGGAAGAGGGAGGCGTTGGGGACTTCACAGACGACTTCAAGGAGGATTACCTGAACAGGCTGGCTGAACTGAATATCCTTTATGACGTTGAGGCCTCCTTCCTCTCCAGAAGGAGAGTCCAGTTCAAGAACAAGGTGGTCTCTGCCCACTACTTTCGTTCCCTCCCAGCGCGGGACGAGATAGATCACCTGTTCCTGAGATACGGCGAGGCCTTCACGGTGAAGATAGCCGTGGGTAACGTCCCGGGATACAGGGAAATACTCTCCTATATCTCCACAAAACCCAACTCCACGTTCATGCCCATGAGCCCGGATCCCCTTGAGAGGCTGGGTATTTCCCTCCTGGGCTCCAAGTTGCTCTACACCTACGTGGATTCCCCAACAGCCACGGGTCAGCTACACTACCTTGAGGCCAAGAGGATCCTCAACTGCCTCTTTCCAGGTTAACCCTCTCAAGGACAAGCCTGTCCCCTTCAACCTTCACAGAGTACACGGGAATGGGCCTCTTTGACGCTCCCTTCAGTGGTCTTCCATCCCTCACCGAAAAGTGGCTGAAGTGGCACTGGCACACAAGTTCCTCCCTTATTAACACCCCGTACTTGCTGAGGTCGCAACCCAGGTGCGGACACGCGTTATCAAACGCCAGGTACCTCTCCCCGCCCAGATATATTAACAGTATTACCTTACCCTCGACCTCCACCTTCCTTTTCTCCCCAACCCTCATCTCCGGTCTCTGGACTATCACGGGAGGAAATTGACAGTCCCGGTTAAAAGTTCCACGACACTCACGACTTATAATTGACTTAATAATTCACTTATATGATCCCGATTCCCTTGGGTATTTAGTAGATTATTTTATAATGTTAAAACACTATGTTATCTTAGGTGTATGAAATGATAAGTTACAACGAAGCTTTGAGAACGAAGGTGGATTACAGGATAGTGGAAATAGCTCAGAGTTCCCCAAGCACTGAGATAAGGGCTATCCTTGTCCTCGATACCTCCCCCTCGGAGGACGTCCTCAAGGAGATCTCTTCACTGGCCAAGATCGATAACGTGTTCAGCTTCATGATGACCGTCAAGGTTAAGGGCAAGGCCTCAGATATTGCCAGGCTCGGAGAGAAGTCATTCATAAGGTATATAATGCTAGATGAGGTTATTGCAAGGACGCAAGAGTGGAGCTGAGGGACTGGCAACTAGCGCTCAAGGACAAGGTAGTTAAGGGATTAAGAGAAGGCCTTTTAGTGGCTTTACAGTCTCCCACAGGGAGTGGGAAAACCCTTTTCTCTTTAGTTTCCGCGCTGGAAGTCAGACCTAGGGTTCTCTTCGCAGTCAGGACCCACAACGAGTTTTACCCAGTGTACAGGGAGGCAACTAGACTGGGGAAAAGGTTTGGGTTCGTGATGGGAAAGGCCAGGGCTTGCCTGTATGCAGACGAGGGGGCAGACACCGAGGACATAAATTGCTCCCTCTGTGATTCCAACGTCCCAGTCCCTGTGGATTCCCAGGAACCTCCCTTCACCCTGCTCAGGGAACTCAAGGAGAAGGGGATTAGGGAGAAGTTCTGCCCCTACTTCTCCCTGCTTAACTCCACAGGCCTGGCTGAAGTGATTGCCCTGACCTATCCCTACGTGTTTACCCCATGGATGTGGGAGGCCCTCGGACTGGACCTAGAGGAGTTCGTACTTGTGGTGGATGAGGCCCACAACCTGGATAACCTCAACGAACTGGCTGAAAGGAAGCTAAGCCAGCAGACCCTGGAGCTGGCACTGAAGGAGGTCAAGAGCAGGGAGGCAATCTCCATTCTGGAAAGGATCAGGAGGGAACTGGCGGAGGTGGTCCTCCAAGAGGAAAGGTACATCAGGGTGGAGAATTACCCCAAACTGGATAAAAACGAGCTGAAACTCCTGAAGGACGAGTACGACGAGAGAAGGAATGAAATGATAATGAAGAGGGCGATAAGGAAACTTCACCTGGGGACAGTTATCAAGTTCTACAGTTCCGACGAGTCTCCCGTTTTCTCATACCGCGGTCACCTGGTAATGAAGCCTCTCCTCTCGTCTCCCTTCCTGTCCATCCTTAACCGCGACGATCTCCCCGTGATACTCATGTCCGGTACCATGCCCCCTCAGGATTACCTGAGTAAGGTCCTGGGCATAAACAGGAGAATCCTTTACCTGGACGTGGAGAAGGAGCTCAGAAGGAAGGTGACAGGCACCTTTGACTGCATGCTGGCAGTGGACGTTACCTCCTCCTACTCCCTGAGGAGCCAGGAGATGTGGAAGAGGTACGCCAGTTACCTACTGAGAATATATCACACGGCGAAGGCAAATGTACTTGCTATTTTCCCCAGCTACTCGATCATGGAGAAGGTCATGTCCCACGTGAAGGTGGACAAATACGTGGAGGGTAGCAGAACGGACCTGGAGGAGGTAATCAGGGAATCTGGCAGGAGGAAGCTGGTGATTGCGGGGGTCGCCAGAGGGAAATTATCCGAGGGGATAGAGCTCACCAGGGATGGGGCAAGCGTCATCAGTGACGTGGCGCTCTGCGGTATCCCGTACCCCTCCTTTGATGACTACCTCAAGCTGAGGAGCGAGGCCATTTACAGACTTACAGGTCAATCCGTGAGGGAGGCACTCATGGAGATACCAGCCCTCATAGCGGTGAAGCAGGCAATAGGTAGGGCAATAAGGAGCAGGGAGGACCATGCTACCGTGTGGTTACTTGATAGGAGGTTTGAAACCTCGTGGTGGAAACTAAAGGTAAACTGTTTTAATCCCAAGAAAATCAAACTGTAGTATGGAAGTTGAGATTTTCACGCATAGGAACTGCACCGAGTGCAACCTGCTGGTGGAGTATCTGGAGGAGAAGGGACTCCTTGGGAAAGTTAAGCTGGTGGACACCGAGATATACCCTTTCCTGGCCCTGGAGAGGGGGGTAATCTCCACTCCCTCGGTGTTCGTGGACGGAAAGTTAATTTATGCAGGGAAGGTGGACCTTGACGAGTTTGAGGAGTTGCTCAAGGGGAAGGGAGTGACGAGAACGTTCAACAGGGAGGAACTGGTCACAAAGCTGATGGAGGGAATAGTGGACTCCTTCGCTGCAACTGCCTGGATATACGTGAATAGGGACTTTGACTCCTTCCTGTCCCAGAGGGATTTCGTCATGGCAGTGACGGGACTTGCGCTCTCGGAGCACGGGGAAGAGGGATACAACTATCTGAGGAACGTGCTTGTTAAGGATAGGGAGAAGATACTTCAGGAATGGGAACCCAAGATGTTCAGGAACATCTCCTCCAACTTCGTCAGGGAAATTTACTGGCTGTATGGGAGGAAGGTACCCAGGGAAGAGCTGTTCTCCCGGTACACTCTGGAAATATTTGCCCACTGGCTCATGGTTAGAGGAGGCGCAGTGGGAAGGGTAGGGCTCAGGATTCACCCTCTCTCCGAGGTGGACACAATGACCAGGATTGCCAAGGTTTACGGTTACCTGATGGAGAACTACGACTCAATCTGGGAGAGGGTGGAGAAGGAACAGAGGTCTTTGAAGGGAATTCAGGTGGTGTGAGGTCCTGAGCCAGTCTTCACTCCCCGCGTCTTTGCAAAAGATTTATCTAATTTACAATTCAGCCCAGTCGGGATACTAAGCGTTTCCTTAAATATAACCCCGCTTCTCCTTCCTGAAAAACTCGACTTTACCGCTGGTGTTAAATACTTGGGTACAGATCTTTACCCATGCCACTAAGACCAGGAAGATGTTACAGGCACTTCTCGGGACCTGCCTACACGAGAAAAGAGTATATCCCGGGATTTCCTCAACCCAAGATCACCAAGTTCACGATGGGAGACCACAAGAAGGACTACGACTTCGAGGTGAGGCTTCTCACCAAGCAAATTGGTCAAATCCGCCACAACGCCCTCGAGGCGGCCAGGGTCATTGCGCTGAAGCAGATGACTTCCATGGTCGGAAACGAGAGTGACTTCTACATCTACGTAACCAAGTACCCCCACCACGTTATAAGGGAGAACAAGATGATGGCGTTCGCTGGGGCGGACAGGCTTCAGGACGGAATGAGGCTCTCCTTCGGCAAACCCATAGGCACCGCAGCCAGGATTACCAAGCTCGGCGATCTCATAATGGGGATAAGGGTGAAGAAGGAGCACCTGGAGTTCGCAAAGAAGGCCTTCAAGGTCGCGTCCAGCAAGCTTCCCCTTGACACCGAGATCGTGGTCGTTCCTCTAAAGGAGGAAAAGACTCAGTGAGTTACGTTTTTGATGAGGATCTCCTCAAATCTGAAATCAGGAAAAGAGGAGCAAAGAGGGTTCTTCTTCAATTCCCCGAGGGATTAAGGTATTTCTCCACGGAACTCGTGGAGAGGCTCAGGGAAGCTCTCCCTGACGTGGAGTTCATCATATCCGGAGAACCAAGCTGGGGAGCGTGCGACATTGCAGAGGACGAGGCCACCCTCCTCAGGGTGGACCTTCTAATCCATTTCGGCCACTCTCCCTACACTTGGTACTATCCCAAGTTCCCAACCCTCTTCGTTAAGGCGGAGAGCACGGCCCAGGTTGAGGAGGAGACCCTGGAGAAACTGGTTAACCTGCTCAGGGAGAGGGAGGCAAGGACCGTGGCCCTCACTTCCACCGTTCAGCACGGGAAGCTCCTGAACCAGGTCAGGAACTACCTCTCCCCCCACTTCAGGGTGGAGGTTGGGAGACCCTCTTCCCCTTTCATGGGGGATGGACAGGTCCTGGGATGCGACTACAAGTCAGCCCTGGTGGAGGCTGACGTTCACGTGAACATATCGGGAGGGGTATTTCACGCGCTGGGGCTGGGACTGGCAACAGGTAAACCCGTGCTCAAGCTGGATCCCTACACCAGGACCGTGGAAGACCTCACCCCACAGGTCTTCAAGGTTCTCAAGATAAGGTACTCCAAGATCATGGAGTCGCTGGACGCAAACACCTGGGTGATAATTCAGGGACTCAAGGTGGGACAGAACAGACCCCTGATGGTGAAGGCCCTTGAATCAAGGCTGAGGTCCCTTGGAAAGAGGACCTTCGTGGTCACGAGCAAGGTGCTTAACCAGGAGTCCCTCAGGAACTTGGACAGAAGTTACATTGACGCTTTCGTGGTCACGTCCTGCCCCAGGATTCCCACGGATGACCTTTACATGTACGAAAAGCCCGTATTAACCCCGGGAGAAGCGAAAATGATTATAACCAATAAACTAGAACCATACATATTTCCGTGGTGAACATGGGGAAACAGGGCGATCTAACGCTTCCAGGGGACGTTCTGGCAGTGATAGAGGAGTTCACTCCAGGGGAAGGCTGTTACGAACTTCAGGGACAGGTGAGGGCGTCCATCATAGGGAAAGTCTTCTACGATATGATCAACAGGAAAAGCAACGTCATCCCTGAGAAGAAGACCTTCGTTTACAAGTTAAAGAAGACCAAGTACGTGTATGGTCTGGTCACCAGCCTTAAGGAGGATTACGCTGTGGTGTCCGTGAGTAGCCTTGAGGAGAGGTTTGTAAGTCCCTCAATCACAGGTTACCTCCACATCTCCCAGGTCTCCCAGAAACACGTGAAGTCGCTGAGGGATGCCGTGAGGCCCTCTGACGTGATAAAGGCCAAACCGCTCTCCTTCACGTATCCTCTTCAACTCTCCTTGAGGGGGAAGGATCTGGGGGTTATAGTTGCTTCCTGCTCAGTTTGCGGAACGGTGATGCTCAAGGTAGACGAAGAACATTTAAGGTGCCCCAACTGTGGTAACGTCGAGACCAGAAGAGTAGGACCCTATTCGGTGAAGGGAAATGGAAATAGAGGTTGAAAGGCAGGACGAAAACTACCTGGAGCTCAGGATCCAGGGAGAGGACCACACCCTGGGCAACTTGATTGCAGGAAGGTTGCGGAGCGTGAAGGGAGTGGTGCTGGCAACCTACTACTTGCCCCATCCCCTCAAGGATGAGCTAATACTCAAGATAAAAACCGACGGGACCATTTCGCCCAAGGAGGCCCTGAGCAGGGCAATCGAGGAGATTGATAATCTAGGAAAGTCCTTTCTGGACGACCTTGAGCAGGTTTAGGACTTGAAGAGTGGGACCAGGGTAGCCATCCTGGTGAGGGGAGAGCCCAACGTCGTGTGCGTGTTTCAGGGAGAGCACCTGGAGCACCTCTTTCTCTCCCTGCAACAACTGGAGGGAAGCAGGGTAAAGGAGGAGATCAACCTCAGCAACTTCGGGGTGGGGAAGGAGTACCGCGGACAGCTGGAGGAGGAGTGTTCCAGGATCGCGACGTTAATATCGAAAGAATTAAAAAAGATGATGTGAACAGTGTTGAGGGTGTCCTTTGTTTGAAATTTTGCCCCAAGTGCAAGTCCATGATGACCCCCAGGAAGGTGAACGGCTCTACCGTTTACAGGTGCGTTAAGTGCGGTTACGAGGAACAGGGTCACAAGTCCGAGATCATATCCTCAAAGGTAAAGCATGCGGCCACGGAGAGGACTTTAGTCCTTGAGGACGAGGAGGTTCCCGCTGGAACCCAGAAGATGAAAGGGGTCATGTGCCCCAACTGCAGGAACGACGAGGTTTTCTTCTGGATGTTGCAGACTAGGGCTGCTGACGAGCCCCCGACCAGGTTTTACAAGTGCACAAAGTGCGGGAAGGTCTGGAGAGAGTACGAGTAATAAGACGTGTAGGATGTTTTGGTCATGAAGGGACTGAAAGCGTGACTGTTAAGGGTTACTCCACCCGCAACTTCATTTTGCCTAGATCTGGAGCGTAAATCTTTTTTGATGCCTCCCCCTCTAGTTGTAGGGACCCGTAGCTCAGCCAGGATAGAGCGCCGGCCTTCTAACAGGCCGAAGGGAGCCGAGGGTCGGGGGTCCGAATCCCCCCGGGTCCGCGATAAAAATTCAATATTTAGGCTTTTGGAAATATCCTAGACGTTATGTATTTAAGTGCTCCTGGATTGAGGGATTACTAGCTTAGCTAAAATGACTTGCCTGATCCCCTAAAGGGAGCAAGACAAGTGTAAGGTATATCTCCCTGTAAACAGGTTTTCCCTCCCGGGTGATTCACGTCTCCATTGCGGATTGTAATTAGTTAATCTACGTGGGGTGGCCAAAACCAATCTACCATTTTCTAAGTAATACTTTAAGGGGAACCGGTGTTATACCACGGGTGAGCTAAGCGTATTCTCCACGACCTAGACTACTCAATTAATCCTACATTGAATAATGAGAGATGATTAGGTCAAAATTCAATTCGCAATGAAGACCTGAATGGCCCTATCTCCCTCTTTCCGTAATATTATCTCGTTATACAAATATTTATACCATCCGACAACATTACGGACACGCTCAGGCATAAGGCTTAAATTTTACGATATTTGGGAGTACACTCCATAAAGTTTATATCGACATTTGGGAGTACACTCCACAATGAATGTTGAAGAGTTAAAAAAGATAGTCGCTGATCAGCAGGATATCGCACTAGAGAAGCTAGATGACAAAAGGATAATTGACAGGGATGTCCCAGACCTACTACACTACCTTACTATACCGAATGCCTTAGCCATATTGGGAGTAAGGAGATCTGGCAAATCAACTTTAGCAATCCAATTAATGAAAGGTAAGAGGTTTGTTTACGTAAACTTCGATGACGAGAATTTAAGAGGAATTACAGCTAAGGACCTCAGATCCTTAGAGGAGGCAATTTACCAGCTCTATGGCGAGATTGATTACATGGTTTTTGATGAAATACATAACGTTGATGGATGGGAATTATTTATTTCTAGGTTAAGAGACACCAAGAGAATAATTATTACTGGAAGTAATTCAAGGATGTTAAGTGGAGAGCTAGCAACTCATCTAACCGGAAGACATAGCGATTACATTCTCTTTCCCTTTTCCTTTAAGGAATACTTAACGTTCAAGGGAATAAAAGTTGAAGAAGATTGGTTTTATTCAACTAAAAAAAGGGCTGAATTAAAGAGGGAGTTAGATAATTACTTAGTAAATGGAGGATTTCCGGAAGTATTGATATTGGGTAGATCTCAACTTAACGTTGTGTATAACGATATTCTCTTTAAAGATATCATTTCTAGGTTTAAAGTTAGGGAAATTGAAAAATTTAGGGAATTCAGCGAGGCTGTGATGTCGCTTTACTCCAATGAAGTATCCTTGAATTCTTTGGCAAAGACTTTGAAGATTGATAATAAGACCGTTGAGAATTGGTTTTTCGGGTTACAAAATGCTTACCTAATCTTTCCAATTTCAAGATATGGAGAAAAGGTAAAGCAGAGGTTAACGTATAACAAGAAAGTGTACATTGCTGATCCAGGATTGATCTCGTCGATAGCGGTTAAGAATAGGGATAAAGGAAGGTTAATGGAAAACGTGGTAGCTTTGCATTTGTTAAGACAAAAACAATTGTTGGGAAACATCTATTTTATAAGGAATGATTATGAGGTAGATTTTTACGACCAGAATTCAAGACTAATTCAAGTGACATACGCCACAGATAAGGTTGAGGAAAGAGAGATAAAGGGTTTGATGAGAGAGAAGAATAAGGCAAAGGAACTTATTGTAGTTTCGTGGGATTTAGAATATACTGAAAGAATTGAAAATAGAGAGATAAAAGTAATTCCTTTATACAAGTTTTTGTTAAAATGAAGATGGGGCCAGTCGGGTCTCTATTTAGAGTTGAATTCTAGTTCCTTAATTTCTCATTATTTAGTGCAGGATTAATTGAGTAGAGTCGTCTCCATCGTGAAGAAATGATGAGTATATGGATATTATTTGAGTATATGGATACTATTCCATTTCTATAAAAATTATCCAAAATATTGCAGTTCTGCATAGTGTCGTCAAACTTGCATAAATTAGCTTTATAGCTTCGTGACTTTGCATTGAATTCCTTGAAACTTGAAATATGCCAACATGACGACACCATGAAATGATAGATTGATTTTGATCATCTCATGTAGATTAACTAATTACAATTCTCAATGGAGACCTGAATGACCCGATTTTCTAGCCTTGATAGTTTATTCTAGCCCATGGAAACAGCTAATTGCTGATTCAATTAACCTTTTATCCATGATAAATTATTTCCAACCATGAAGGCTTTAATTCTCGCTGGTGGCTTTGGCAAGAGACTTAGACCTTTCACAGACGACAAACCCAAGCCCCTTCTCGAGATTGCAGGAAAGCCAATACTTGAGTGGCAGATCCTCTGGCTCAAGAAGTACGGCATTCGCGAGTTCGTGATTCTCACAGGCTACAAGAAGGAAGCGCTCATAGACTGGGCATCCACAAACTCAGATAGGCTGGAGGTCAACTTCGTCTACAGTGTAGAGAACGAACCCATGGGAACTGGAGGAGCCATAAGGAAGGTGAGGCATTTCATAAACGAGGACTTCCTCGTGGTGAATGGCGACATCCTCACCAACCTAGACGTGAACATGTTGAGTTCCATGTCCATAGCCCTGGTACCCCTCAAAAGCCCCTACGGAATAGTTGAGGTTAACGGGGAAAAGGTAGCTAGGTTCGTGGAGAAACCAACCCTTTACGACCACTGGATAAACGCTGGGGTCTACAGACTCTCCCCATCCGTGTTCGATTACCTTCCGGAGAAGGGAGACATAGAGAGAACCACCTTCCCGAAACTAGCTGAGATGGGGTTACTGAGGGCGGTGAAGTTCGAGAAGGTTTACTGGAGGTCCATTGACTCAGTGAAGGACATGGAGGAGGCGGGAAACGAGGTGGTCAACCTTGTATGAGGACTGGGATAGACTTTACGCTGAGGCCAACCTCCTGAACGTCCCCAGGATGGAGGGGGAGATCTCCTGCTTTGGAATGGGAGGGAGCGGAGTGGTGTGCGACATCCTGAGTGCTTTCTATCCCCTTGTGAAGGACATGAAGTTCGCCGACGTGGTGATTGCGGTGAGTTACTCGGGAAACACCACCGAGACCCTTCAAGTTGTGAGGAGGGCCCTGTCCATGGGCAAGAGAGTAATCGCCATAACCTCCGGGGGAATTCTTTCAACTCTCCCCGTGGAGAAGGTCCTGGTGAGGGGAGGTGAACAGCCCAGGTACGCGTTTCCCCTCCTATTCCTCCCTCTCGTGAAGATGCTGAGACCAGACCTTGTCAGGGAGGTTATTGATGGCGTGAACGCCATGGAGGCCAAAAGAGTTGCTGAGGACCTTCTCTCCCACGTGAGGGGGAAGATCCCCGTCTTTTACGCCTCCACCTATCTGGGTCTTGCCAAGAGGTTCAAGCAAGAGATAAACGAGAACGCGAAGTACCCCGCATTCTTCGGTGAGATTCCCGAAGTGAACCACAACGAGGTGGAGGGATATGCACACGGAGATTCCCTCTACCCCGTGGTCTTCTCTTCTTCCGAGGTGGACGAGGTCACTGCACGACTAGTGAACGCCAGGGTGATCCGGGTATCAGGCATGAGAGATGTCTCCCTCCTGATCCAGAGTGCGGGTTTCCTCTCCGTCATGCTGGCCAGGGAAATGGGAGAGGATCCCACCAAGTTAACCAGAATACCAGAGGGAAGGAGACTTGTGGAAAGGATTGGCGGTTGAGGGAGGAGGCACCAAGACAACTGCGGTGGTTTTCCAGGGACTTGAGATTCTGGGCCTGGGCCTCTCCGGCTCATCCAACTTCGTGGAGGTTGGGGAGAGGAGGGCCGAGATTGCGCTGAGGAAGGCAATCCAGCGAGCACTGGAAATGGCAAACCTCTCCCTCAAGGACGTGGAGAGGGCCTCCTTTGCGCTGGCGGGGATAGGAGATTCCCCAAACTTCACCCTGATGGGAGAGAGGATGGTGAGACGTATCTTTTCCGGTGCCGTCATTGTTAACGATGGGGTGGTAGCATGCAAGCTGGCTCACCTCAACCAGGACGGAGGGGCCCTGGTTGCTGGAACTGGAAACGTGGCATATATCCAGAAAAGGGGTGAACTCAAGAAGCTTGCCGGCTGGGGATGGTTCTTCGGCGACGAGGGTTCAGCCTCCTACATAGGAAAGAGAGGTATTGCCATGGCAACTAGAGCCCTTGACGGTCTGATTGATAGCCAGTTACCCAAGGAGGTGGAGAAGTTCTTTAAGGCACCAATTAGGGTGGTCATAGAGAGGTTCACCAGAAGGCCCAACAAGAGGAAAATAGCCTCCTTCGCCAGGGTAGTGGACAGGCTAGCTGAACAGGGCGACCCTGGGGCGAAAATCGTTATGAGTGAGGCAATTGAGTACATAAACTCCGTGTTAACCAGAATGAGGAGGGAAGTTGATAGGGTGGCTGGAACGGGCGGTGTGTTCAAGTCCAAGATGGTGAGGCGGGCCTTCCCGGACCTGAGGGTTTATGAGGGTTATCAGACGGTGATTGGGTCAATGGTGTTACTCCTGGAAAATGTCAGGGAAGAGGATAGGGATGAACTCCTGAATCAGCTGGAAACAATCAGGAAGAGGTTTTAACTCCATGGGGTATTCGGGAGGTGGGGATGCTCCTTCGTGAGGGCGGAGCAGTTTGCATGAATTGCTACTTGAATGGGTTGATGAAGGGAATGAACCTAGAAAAGGAAATTTCCTCATTACACTGTGGTAGGAGCAAAATGATAGTAAAGCATATTACTGATAGGCCATTAAACTTTTTAGTAACAACTTTTTCAAAGAAGTTGTTGCCGATGAGGCCTTTTACTCGTTGCCGGGATCGGCAGCGGGGATGAAGGGCTAAGGTAGACTTACCATCTTCTGCACCACATACGATCTTCTCAGGTCATCTAACATATCCTCGAGATCTTGTGGTAACTTTCCTCGATATGATGCAAACTCGGCTGATGCTATGTAGTCAGCTATCATTATCCCTTTCTTGTACAGTTCTACGCGCTTTCTAGTGTTCTCCAAACCCAAGTTTAGCTTAACGTGTGGTCCTTTTAGAAATAAGTCCAGTTGTTGATCTCTTTGGGGTTAAGGGGGTGGAAGACCTCATCCGTAAGGGTGGGGATGGATAGCCCCCTTATAGAAAGTTTTTAAATGATAACATGCGTAAATATATTGTGGCCTGCTGAACCCCATCGTGCGGTAATAGCCGTGGGATGGCCACCTAGGGATGGAACAGCCCGAAGTCAAGCTTGCGGAGATCAATGCCTCCGTAACCCTCCCACACGGGGCGTCAAGGATGGGTTCCATTCGACGGAACCTCCGCTGTGGGTGAGAGGGGATCGAGCATGGTCAATGAACCAAGAAGCCCCATCCGTAAGGGTGGGGCAGTTCACTTCGTGTCTCTTTTCCCTCGAGAGTTTGTCATTTAGAGAATCGTAAAATATTTCCACTCTCCTTTCAACTATCTCACTTAACTCTTTGATGGGATACTTGACGTAAATCTCGAAGTAATAATCCGACATCTTAGAGCCTTCGCCCAGACTGATATTATATTTCAATAAAACCACTTTAAATTTCTGCTTATTATTCACTAAGATGTTTAGAAATTCTTTTCGCCTTTCCGGCCTGTCGTCGATAAAGTGATGGTTCAAACCCTTTACCCAGTTCAGTTTATCGTCATTGGTAACGATGCAACTCACAAACATGCTATAGCTCTGACCCTCCTTCAATGGGCCCGCCTCGTCTATAAAGACCATAGCATCCTTATACAATTGCACGGGGATCTAGTATATCTCTTACTATTTATATCCATAATGCATAAGTCAAATCGTATTACCGCCTTTTAATCGGGATCTAGAACGTGTTAAAAGTCCTCAACTCATCGTTTTAAATGCCTAAAGTAGAACTGTGGCTAGATCTCATGATACATTCATACACCAGGCTTACCTTCTCAACGTTCCTTTGGTAAACCTACTCGTTGGGAACATGGGCCTGATCCGCTTTCAAAGATAACTTATTACTTGTTCACCAAACTTATCCTGTGAAATTGAGAAAGGAGGAGCAGAGGAGGATAGAGGAGGACGAGTCCCTTCTTCAGAAGGACGTAAGTAGTCCAGGCTCTCTCTTAGAATTTTACGTAAAGAAATCGTTGAGGATCTTCATGGCCGAGATCTTCAAGCAGGAGGGCCTAGATATTTCTCAGGTAACTAACTACACCTACGTGGATGAGAATGGCACCTTTGGAGAGAAGGGAGACATTTACGAGGTAGATATCCTCAAGAGAGATGGGACAACTTACCTAATCGACGTTAGACCGTATGCATATCCCAAGGACGTCTCGAGGTTCAACCACACCTGCTATGTTGTGTCCAAGGTCCTTAACCTGGAGAAACCAGTGAAGATGATGATCGTGAACGTAACCACGAGAAGATCACTGGAGAGGGCGAATTACCTAGGGATCAGGTTAATTTACGGCGAACTGGTGAAGATCTAAGGTTAAGAGGCTACCCATATTATTGTGTATTTAAGATGCCTTTAACGTGAAATATACAACAAACTGAACTAGGCCCCATTACAGAATTTCAAACCACTTTTCAACTCAGGTATCGTTTTTAATCTGGTCGTCACCACGTGTTGTGATCTAAACGTGCAACTAACTTACTACTAATACTTCAAGCGATGTATCGCATAGTTACAACAAAAGGAGATTCTTAGATCTACAATTAAGGGGACCATTCACGTTTCCATTGCGAATCGAATTCTAGTTCCTTCATTTCTCATTATTCAATAGGATTAATTGAGTGGAGCCATAGTGTCGTCATTGAGGTATAAATTCTGGGATCAGCCCTCTCTCCCACAGAACGAGACCTACGGAGTATCTCATCATATCAAAGCTCCTGTCCACTGCCTTGGTTGCCCTCTTGAACCTCACGAGCCTGTCCCTGAGGGACTCGTTGGGGTTAACGGGTGACACGACCCTGTGTTCGGGGAGGAGGAAGTAGACGTTGTAGTCGTCCGAAACCCAAGTCCCCTACTCGGGCACTGCGCGAGCTCCTGAAACTCTCGCTCCTGTCTCCCACGGAGAACACGACGTACATCCCCTTCCTGGAGAACACGAAGCCCGTGAAGATCCACGAGTAAAACGCCTTCGCGTTCCTCCTGAAAGTTCACATCTCGTCTACGACCTTCACGCCCTCATTCAGCCCGTCCCTGGCTCTCCTCCATAGCTCCACGAGTTTCGCGTACTTCTTCCCTCCGTACCTCTTGATCCACGTGAGAGTGTCCGGATTGAGAAAAATTCAACAAGAAATTATCTGCAAATGATAGAATTTTGGCAGAACTATGGCGTAATACTTAAGTTGGGGAGAACGGACATCATACCATGGACAACACCACAATCCAACGACCACAATACGTGGTGATGCCCGTTCCCCCCATACAGGATATGCCCTCCAGGGATAAAATCCTTTTCCTCCTCATGCCCGTGGTGGAGATGGTGAGGGAGAGGGTGGAGGGGAGGTTACCGGGCGGGTTCACGTACTTCAAGCTGCTGATCGTGATGATCCTTTTCACGTGTTCCTTGAGGGACGCGGTGAACCTTGTGAACACGGACGTGGTGGTCAGGCTCTTCGTTGGTGAACCCGTGGAGAAGACAACCCTGTTCGACTTCCTTGAGAGGTTCGCAAGGGAGAGGAAGGGCCTGCTCAGGGAGATCGCGAGGGATCTGGAGGGGAGGTGCAGGACCATGTACCTACCGTCTAGCGCGCTCTACGAGGGGATTGAGTGGCTGGTGGACTCGTTCCTGCTGGACCTCCCTCCCGGGAAGACTGGAGACCATGATGGAGAAGTACAGGCTTGACGCCGTTCACCTGGGAATGGCGGAAAGGTTGAAGGCGTTCGTGAAGGCCAGGCTGAGGGCGAGGACAAGGAGGAGGTTCCAGGGAAGGTGGACAAAGAAGTGGACCAGGTCGTACTTTGGGCTCAAGGTCTTCCCGCTCATCTCACCCTCTTCGTCCACGGTCTTGAGGTTGAGTTCGCCAACTTCTCGGACGCGAGGTACTGTCCAGGAGGGGGCTCAAGCTCGTGGACAGGGGTTTCAGGGAACGCGGTACCTTCGTCCACCCCCGCGGTCCCTGGAGATATCTTCGTCCCTACGTGGAGTACTTCGGTATTTTCCTTAAGCAGCACTGGAGGCCCTACGCTGAGAGCAGGGCCAGGAACGAGGCCTTCATCTACATGATAGCCATCACGTACAACATGGTCCACTTCCTCTCCATCCAGAGGAGGACTCCTCCTCACCTGCGGGCAGTACAGCTCCCCTGACGTCCTGGGACGCGAAGGTTCAGGGTGAAGTGTTGATGAGATATTAAGATTTACTCTTAGATATAAATTATGTAGAATTATTTAATCCTTCTCTAAGGTGTGGGCTTAATATGACTGATTAATATTATACATTATAGTCAAATAAGCCGAATTTTGTGCATTCCGGACACTCTCACGTGAATACCGTGCCCAGTGGGACCTGAAGTACCCTGGAGATCTCATGCTCATCCCGTTCGCGTACATCCTGAGGGCCCTCTCCCTCACGCTCCTATCGTGATGGTGTTTAGCTCCCTCCACGAACTTCCTCCCGCACTCCCTGCACAGGCAAAACTGCCTTTCCCTTATCTTCCCGTTCTTAACCACGTGATTCCACAAGAGGGACAGGGAACGTCCCTGTAAACAGGTTTCCTTCCCCTCCCGGCCATGAGTAATACTCCCTTTACAAATATTTATACCTTAGCGACGACACTATGAGTGGAGCCGTCTCTATTGCAAAGAAAACTAGAAGTATATGGATATTATTCCATCCTTGTAAAAATTATCCAAAATGTTGTAGTTATCGACGGCCCAGACGATCTGAAGACTGTGGGGCGTGTGGTACTTGAACCTCCTCCTCTCCACCAGTTGAAGGACTCCACCAGGTTGTTGGTGGAGAGGAGGCGCTGAAGTTCTTGAGGAAGGGAGGTGAAGGAGAGGAGACCGCGTTCCACCGGTTCCCTGACCCTGTCAGGTAATTCGGCGAGCAGGCCAGACAGCAGGAGGTCGACCTCCTCCCTTTCGTCGCGGTCCAGGCGCCTCTTGACGTGGTTGAGGCAGAGCTGCCCTGCGTCTGTACCCGAGAGCTCAAGTAAGTCCACGGACCTGACCATGTCCGCAACCACTAGCTTGAAGTTGAACTTCCTCACAACCTTGAAAAAAGCCTCCAGTCTTCGCGTCCTCCTCCTTGGCCAGGAGGAAGTCCAGCACCTCCTACCCTCACGCGTGACGCCTGTCACCAGGAGGACTCCCTTCCCCTAAGCTTGACCCACTTCCCGTCAACCACCACTGGAAGTCTCCCTCAACCTCGAGCTCAGGGGTCAAGAGCCTCGCGTTCATCTTCCCTCCCAGCACTGAGTAGAACATGAGTTCCTGAGCACAGCTTCCTCCTCCCCCAGCAACCCCCTCTCAATCCCCGTCCTCACCCTCCCCTTCCCGCATCACGGGCAACCTCACGTCTACCTGAGCCTGTCAATCCTCCTGCTTCATCACCACCGAGAAACCTTCAAGAACCTATACCCCGCATATCCCCTCCTCTTCAGCCTCTTTCCCCTATCGTACCTAGGGCTTGCCTCCTCTACCTCCCTCATGGCGAGCTTCTCCACCTCCTCAACAATGAGCCAGTGCTTAGGAAATACGGGTCGAACACGATGCGTATCAACTCCTCCTGGAGTTGATACATGGGTTCGATTGTTAGTTTGCTCATGGTACGACATCGTGTTAAGCCCCTCATAGTATTACTGAAAAATGATAGATTGATTTTGATCTTCTCACGTAGATTAACTAATTACAATTCGCAATGGAAACCTGAATCGCCCGTTTTATAACTTTACCCTCATAATTCCAGTAATACCTTAATAGTTCCCAATATTTTTATTCTACTCTCTCTACAACATACATAGGGCATTTTACGATGGCTTTCGATATAACCTATTTAAAAGCTCTTTTGAGGGTCGCTGAAGATATGCATGCTGAGGTCACTGCCACCAAGATCCAGAAGATATTCTTTCTCCTGCAAATGGAAGGAGGTAAGAACGTGGGTCTAAAATTTGAGCCCTACCTCTTTGGTCCCTACAGCGAGGAACTTAATGAGACAATAATTGAACTGGTTGAGAGGGGAGTTATCGAGGAGACCGCTGAACCCCTTGTGGATCCCTTCACAGGATTATCCTTGGGCTATAAGAGGAGATTTAAATTGAAGGAGAGGACAAATGTTAAGGTAGAGCCGGAGGTGGAGAAATTCTTCGCCCAGTGGGTCACAAGGGACAGAAGGGAAATCCTGAACTATGTGTACAGGAAATATCCAGATTACACGCGTTATTCGGTGATAAGGGAGAAAGTTTTTGGGGTAAGGAATGGCCTCTAGCGGAAAACGTAAGAAATCGATCTTTACACAATTCATTGAAGATGGAACAAAGGACATGATCGCTGCGAGAGAGCTTTATGACAAGGCTCAAAAATCCTACGGTAAGGAGAAGGACGCTCTAGAGGAGAAGAAGATATTTCTCATGGCCTCAGCCTCTGAGAAGTTCAGCAAGGGATTGTACGCAGTTTACTCTGGTGTAATTCTTTTCCCTGTTTTGTTTTTGTTTCCCGTAAAGAGGCTCGAAATCAGAAATCCAAGGGCCTTCCAAAACCTAGGGAACAAGATAAAGGAGTTATTCAAGAGAGCTGAAGACCCTAAAAAGATAGGACATAGGGCAATCACCAGATCCGACCTTAAGGAGATTCTGCATTTTACAATTGAGCTACTACCCAAAGATACAGCTAAAGAGTTCAAGCTGCTGTATAGAAAGATTATTGACTACAATAAAGCTGAAAAATGAAGACGAGACGACAAACTGAGCTAATATTACTTGAGGATTTTCTAAAACAGTAACGTTATGTTAAGACTAAAAATTTCATGACAAGAACAAGCAAAGTAAAAACTTTTAATAATTAGTTACCACTCTTTTTTACCGTGACTATAGGAATAGTTCTTAAATATAAGAAAGATAACGATAAAGACGGGCTTATTCTAATTGCCGATCGAATGTTTACATATTTGGAATATGGTGTTGAGACTGAGATCTCAAAAATTGAGGAAATACGTAAGTTAGACAAGATAAAAATATATGGAATTGGGGCTGGTGATGGAACTTTAATTAGAAGTTACTTTGCAAATCTTGATAAAAAATTAATTGTTTATGGAAACCCTACTAATGATTTGAACGTAATTGAAACTTCTCTTATTGATGCGTATAATGATGTTATTGTTAATAAAATAAGATACAAAGTATTTGGTACTTTAGGTATTCAATATAACCCTAACGATTTCGATAGATATTTGAATAACGGTATTATCTCAGGGCAGATAGGCGGATTAATTCAAAATATTTGGTCCGGCCTAGAAATAGTGGTAGGTATATTGCTTGATAATAATGCATTCGTATACCAGATCCACGAATCCGAAATCTCTGATAGTACTACTCAAGGTTTTGGACTTGTAGGTTCTGGGTCATTTTCTGCCTTATGGAGTCTAACACACTTAGGATTTAACCCACAAATGGATCTCAAAAAAGCTCTTACTTTAGGACTTATTGCTAAATTCCAAGCTGAAGAATCCCAGGGTGTAGGAAAGTTAACAGATGTATTAATAGTAAGAAGTTCTGGAGATCCAATAGCACTTGATCAAGAGATAATTGAAAGTGTTAGAAAACAATTTGATGAACTACAAAAATCTCAAACAGAAAAAATTAATAACATAGCTAATTCAATTAATCTTCCTTAAAGACCTTTTTAATTTTCTCCTTATCTACTTCTGTAGGCACAGGTACACCAGGCCATGAGTGAGGATCATAGCCCCAGAATTTTTTTCTTGTATATCTCATGTGTATTATATCTCTACTAAACGTATATATAGTTATAGTTTTAGCCTTGTCTAGAGTCAATGTGAACCCCAGAATGCTTAGTTAGTGAACTACTCCACCCTTACGGACGTAGCATCCCCACCTCGCGATGAGGATTTCTGTCCTGGCATGCCTGATTCTAGATTATCCTGGTCAGAACTCAGGTCTGGATCCTATCCCGGTCTTGGACCACTGGAGTACCTGTCTGGATTGACCTGAATCTTGAACCAGAACTCTTGTAGCACTTTTCGGAACTTACCTCAGGCTGAACAGTTTCTTGGTATCACCCACCTCAAGGTAA
>NZ_JAKNCW010000019.1:0-38923 GCF_022064045.1 Metallosphaera javensis (ex Hofmann et al. 2022)
AAACCCATGTCCCCTTCTCGGGCACGTACTGCGCGAGCTCCTGAAACGTGTTCTCGCTCCTGTCTCCCACGGAGAACACGACGTACATCCCCTTTCTGGAGAACACGAATCCCGTGAAGACCCAAGAGTAAAACGCCTTCGCGTTCCTCCTGAAGTAGGTCCACATCTCGTCCACGACCTTCACGCCCTCATTCAGCTCGTCCCTGGCTCTCCTCCACAGCCCCACGAGTTTCGCGTACTTCTTCCCTCCGTACCTCTTGATCCACGTGAATACCGTGCCCAGTGGGACCTGAAGTACCCTGGAGATCTCATGCTCATCCCGTTCGCGTACATCCTGAGGGCCCTCTCCCTCACGCTCCTATCGTGATGGTGTTTAGCTCCCTCCACGAACTTCCTCCCGCACTCCCTGCACAGGTAGAACTGCCTTCCCCTTATCTTCCCGTTCTTAACCACGTGATTACTTCCACAAGAGGGACAGGGAACGTCCCTGTAGACAGGTTTCCTTCCCCTCCTGGCCATAAGTAATACTCCCTTTACAAATATTTATACCTTAGTGACGACACTATGACCATATCACGTTAGAAAGACTTATTTTATGAACGTGAAGGGTGCCATTTATATGTAGATATAGAGCTTCTAAAGATAAATTATAGATTTTATGGAACATTTATATACTTCAGACAATCATTATAATATAGGTGAAAGGGTGTCCCTAGATTTCAACAGGGAACCTGAGTTCCCTCCGTATAACGTTTATCCGCCACGATGGAGCTTTGATAACGAGAAGGCCTGGCAACTCTACAGGAGGGCAAAGAGGGAGCAGTGGGATGAGCAGGACATAAACTGGGACAAGATTAAGGAGATTGCCTCAGGACTGGATAGAAAACAGAGACTGGCCATAGCCTACTGGTGGTCCCTGCTCTCCACCTTTGACAACGCCACACCAGTTTTCGCCTATGCTCTCGTGAAGTCCCACGAGCTTCACTTGGATACGGCAGTGAAGGGGGTTATAACTACAATTACCTATGACGAGAACAGACACAACGTAATGTGTGGGCTCGCAATTAACAGTGTGTTACCTGGGTATCCCTTCGATTTCAAACCTCAAGACGACCTGGAGAAGAAGGTTAGACTTAACACGTTGTGGGCATGGTATAATGGCTCAAGGTACTGGAAGGCTTACCTGGAGGCGTATAGCAAGTACACCATGGACGTTCTTTTCACCTCATTCATGATGGGAGAGGCAGCAGCCACAACCGTGTTCTCCACCATGTCCAAGGGATCAAAGATAGACGAGTTCGGAAAAGCTTTCAAAAACACTGCGGTAGACGAAACCAGACATTACGCCTTTACCCACCTGATCATGACCAGCAATGCAGCCGGCATGAATGACGAAAGGAAGAAACTGGTTTCCAAGCAGGTTAGAGCTGGATTTGTCTTCCTCTCCTTAATAACCTATAAACCTCCCAAGGACTTCTGGAGACTTCCTCCATGGTATCTTGAGGTCACGGAGAAGATGGAGGATCTTGCGAGGAGTGCGGGATTCTACATTCCGGAGATGAAGGAGAAGGAGGAGGCGTGGAGGACTGCCATAATGAGGGTGGGCGCTACACTGGGCAGATACGGAGTTCCAATGCCTGCAATACCCGACCTGGGAATAACCGGTGAAGAGATCAAGGACCTGAAAGAGGATGATTTCGTTCCGATTTTCTAAAACCAATTAAGCGATAATTTTTTTAACAACTTTTTGTTATTCTTACAAAAAGCCGGGTGTTTACTTGCGAATAATAATACTGGGAAACAAGGGAGGAGTGGGGAAGTCAACTGTGGGGTTACTCCTGGCAAAGAGGCTATGCGAACTTGGTAAAACGGTACTTCTAGTTGATAGGGATCAGATAGGTTACGCATCATGGCTCGTTGGAATTAAGAGGAAGGGCCTGATTGCAAGCGTGGTGGATAGGGAGGAAGGGGACTACTTTGTTGAGAAAAGGATAGGGAGTGGAAACCTTCAAGTTCTCAAGTTCTACGGCGATGGCCCCAGGCTTAGGGAAGATGTCAGACTGATCATCTCGGATCCAAAACTGAAAAGGGCGTTCAGCCAGAGATATCAAGAGGTTCTGTCGTTGGGCCACGATTTCATCATTTTAGATAACAAGAGTACAACATTTCCCTCCAATGAGGAAATAAAACTGGAACTCGACGCATACACAGATCGTTTCCCCAACACACGCAGTTACAGGGTATTCGTCACGGATCCCTTTCAATTAAACATAGAGAATACTATCTCCTTCGCGAGGAAACTGAATGAGGAGGAAGTTCTGCACAACTTACCGGTTAGGGTGGTTGGACAGACTCTAGTAATTAACATGATCCCGACAACGAGAATGGAGGAAATGAGAAACCTTGTGAAAGAGTTGGGTAACTTGTTCTCGTCAGTGATTTTCATTCCATTCTTGGATGAGTTATTCTCATTTAAAGGAAGTATAGATCAACTTCCTGAGGTAGATGAGATAAACGATCTGGTTACCTTGATTCAAAGGGTAGAAATGTTTCCTGAGTAGCTTAGGTTCAGACAAGTACAGTAGCTGGCAGAACCAAACTGACACGATTAGGTTAACTAAAGAACATACAAAGGGGCTACCTCATATTGTTGTGTATTTAACGAACCTTTAACGTGAAATACACAACAAACCAGACTAGGCCCCACGAATCAAGGAACCCTCTTGGGGATATCCCTAGATAGTAAACTCATGAATGCGAGTATCAGGGAGATGGAGGAGTATCCCAGAGTCAGGACCACTGCATCTATCCCAGTCCCAGGTATTGCGGGGAAAATTTCAAGCGCTTGAACTATAAGTGAGGCGTTTGGTATCGTCCCAGCGTAAAGGAAAGGTAGTTCCGTAGCCCCCCACGATGGAAGAGCTATGGCTATGGAGTTAAACACGGGATCATTGGTGAGTCTCGCCACGAAAACCAAGACTGCCCCAATAAGAATGGAGCCAATCAGCACCGAGCTGGAAACCAGAAACGCCAGGCTACTTCTCCTGAGGAGTTCACCGGACATGAATGCGACACTGAAGAAGGTGAGGGAGGAAAATATGACAGAGCCCACGAGGCCCGGAAGAAATTGAAGTTCGATCTGTGTTCCAAATAGCAACTCCGAGAGCGTTACAGCAAGTAATACCATGAGCAGGTATATCCCTATCACTAGTATATAACCGCCAGCTAACTTACTCAGTCCAAACTTTAACCGTGTTATGGACTTCGTTAGAAAGAAATCCACAGTTCCCTGCTCGTACTCTTCAGAGAGGGATCCAGAGGCTATAGATATGGCGATAAAGTGCAATAATAGACTTTGTGGTAGGAGAACCCCCGCTAACCACAATATGGGAGAGATGGGAGCTATGAGCTCCTCTATCCTTGGGCTCCTGACCTGGGATAGAGCCACGTAGACACCCACCTCGAAGAGAACAGTGATCGCGATTAGGGAGATCACCTTTTTCCTCGCGACGGATCTTCTAAGTTCGTAAGATATCAGATCCCACATCATCTTGCCTCGGCCTCCTTAATTGCCCTCTCATAGGCCTGTTCCAGATCCTGATCCAAGTAGAATGACCTTATCCTAACCCCGCCAAGTACTAGTTCCCTCAAAAGCTCCTCCCTAGCGTCTCTGCTCAACTCCACCACGTACTTGTCTCTCCGCTCCTCCACTGACTTCACGTAATCTAGGCCCTTCATCAGGGCCAGAAACTGCTCCCTATCAGGCGTCTCGAGTATTACCCTGACGCCAAGGAAACGCAGGACCAGCTCCTCTGTGGTTCCGGAGAAGAATATCTTTCCGCGGTATATGAAGATGACCTTGTGCGCAAGTTTTTTCACTTCCTCGAGTTCGTGTGAAGTCATCAGAACGGTAACGCCAGACCTGGTCAGCTCATTGAGGACATCCCTCATCCTCAGGTTGAGGATTGGATCCGTCCCCACGTTGGGTTCATCCATAACGAGTAACTCTGGATTCCCCAGAAGGGCCTCAGCAAGGGCAATCCTCTGTATCATTCCCTTACTGTACTTGGCGATTTTCTTGTCAGCATTTTCCGTCATTCCCACAAGCTCCAGCGCTCTCCTCACGTCATTTCTGTCCACTCCCTTCAACTTGGCGGAGAGCTCCAGGAGTTCCCTTCCAGTCAGAAAGGGTGGAAGATTTGGCAACTCCTGCACGTAACCCACCCTCTTGAAGACGTCCTTCTCCCTGAAGGGATCCATCCCAAGGAGTGAGACCCTTCCCCTGTCAGGATGGATTAGGGTCATCATGATCCTGATGAGAGTGGTCTTCCCTGCCCCATTTGGCCCAAGAATAGCTGTGATCATCCCACCTTCGGCCGAGACGGTGACCCCATCAAGAGCTTGCTTATTCCCGTAACGCTTTGCTATGTTCTCTGCCCTTAAGGTCTCCATCAATGGGAGTCTTGTTCTGAGAGTATTAAGAATATGCCAAAGAGATTGAGTTGTTTTCACTTCACGAGATTCACGAAAAACCTGCCAGGTGTGCCAGCAAACCCAGCGCGTGTGTTACCAGTGCGGCTCCCAAAGCCAATCCCGTCATTACTGCCCCCTTCCTCCAGGGACTAACATCGCTGAGTATGCCTATGAGGGCGCCCACCAAGAACGTGGCAATTCCAGTGACCGCATATGACGTCACTAGCCCCATCACTCCTCCTAAACCCAGGAGGAACGGTAGCACGGGAACTATTGCACCAATGATGTAGGAGATTGCGGTGGTCCTTACGCTCTCTCCAGTCCTGGAGACCTCCTTCTCCTCCTCGGTTCTGGAACCCTCCAGGAGACTTCTCAGTCTGGCCTTCCTCAACGCATTGTTCCTGATGTCCTCTTCTGACTTGGCTGAAAGATAGGCGCCAATGCTCATGGATATCATTCCTGACACTCCCACAATGAGCCCACCTAGAGCCACGTATAGCGGAACCGAGAATATGCCCGCAAGTCCAGACACAGACGCCAGAACCTCTATAAGACCGTCGCTAACTGCATATATCGTATCCCTCACAGTATCCACGTTAACCTGAGTCTGTATAAGCATGTCCTCGTGAACCATCTCCTGCATCATGATATCCCTGAAACCCTGCCTCTCTGTGTCAGTGAACTCCTGAGAAGTGGAGAAGCGGTAATACTTTTCCGCGTCATTCTCTTCCCCAGCCTCCACTATCTTGAGGACAAGGGCTAGGCCCAGAACTCTCCTGAGCCTTCTCAGGATCCAGAGCTTCAACCTATCCAGAAAACCCAGTCCCCTCAGCTTGATCCCTCTACTTTTCGCTATTTTCTCCCAGAACTGGGCATGCCTCCCCTCTCCCTCGGAGAGCTCTTGCAGTACCTCCTTCACCTTCTCCGACTTCTCACTCTCAGCCAGGGCGGAGTAAAGTTCCTTACCAAATAACTCCGCCCTATAGTTCCTGTTCACTAACTCTTCCATACTTTATACCTAGAGTAACTTGTATTTAAGAATTATTCTTAACTAGATCACGCATGTAAACCTTCTTGAAGGTGGAGGGAACTTCCATGTCTCGAGTGGAGGCTATGAGAACGCAACACCAGTCCTTGTACTCGTGAGGGTTTGCATCCTTCAGCACGAAATATTTGAGGCGGTTCGGTGAGACGCTGTTTTCTATCCTCTTATAGTCTGAGTCCGAAGACATAACAAGGTAGACGTTATCTGCCTCTATTTCAGTGTCTAGGATGTACCACGTGACCTTTCTGGACCTGATCTGGTCCCAGCTTTCCTTGGGAGGAGAGAGCCTGAATCCCGCTGGCGCTCTCCCTATCACTTCCTCTATCTCCATAAGTTCCACCTTATCATTCCTCAGGACGAAGAGGGCGTCCCCCTTGGGGTAGTATAGATAGGTCTTGTCCGCAGAACTTCCCAGAAGGATAACGAAGACCTTCTCGTTCATGAAATTGATGAAGTATTCTTCTGACATTGTGAAGAGGAGGAACAAGAAAATAAAAGAGTGTCTTAGGGCCTGAGTGTCTCCTACTAGATCTCCTTCTCCTTCAGGATGTCATCTATGATCGTGGTGTATCTCCCGGCATCCTCAAACCTAACCTTGGACGGGTTTCTGTCCTTGTATGAGGGGGCGTTTGTGGCTATCCTTTCCTCGTACGAGGGCACCAGTTCGTTCTGATAGAATAACCCTATGGGTATCCTCTCTCCCCACTCCAGCGACTTCAGCATAGCCTTAGCCATTTTTTCGCCCTCCTCTTCGGGTTTCCTGACCACGGGATCCCAGCCAGGTTCTGTCTCTAACTTGTACACTCTCTTGTCGTAATACTCCTTGGTGTGGATGTCATTGTATGTTGGACAGGGCTGGAGAACGTCAATGAGAGCTAGGCCCTTATGCTTTATCCCGGCCTTAATCATTTCCTTAAGATGCTTGACATCGTAAGCATATGACCTGGCCACAAACGTGTAGCCTGAGGATATGGCAAGCGCTATGGGATTAACATTATCGTTGATATTGGGTCTAGGAAGCGACTTGGTTTTCTCTCCCCTTCTCAGCGTTGGAGATGCCTGTCCCTTGGTTAGACCGTACACTCCATTATCGTGAAGTATTACTAGCATATCCACGTTTCTTCTTCCAGCGTTCACGAAGTGGCCTGCGCCAATGCCAAGCTGATCGCCGTCACCAGCGTTAACTATCACGGTCAATTCAGGGTTTGACAGTTTTATTCCTGTGGCAAAGGTCAGGGCTCTACCGTGAAGTGTGTGAACTCCTGAGATAGGTAACCTGAAGAAGTGGGGAGTCTTACCAGAGCATC
Organism: Metallosphaera javensis (ex Hofmann et al. 2022); assembly: GCF_022064045.1. Classification (NCBI taxonomy): domain Archaea; kingdom Thermoproteati; phylum Thermoproteota; class Thermoprotei; order Sulfolobales; family Sulfolobaceae; genus Metallosphaera; species Metallosphaera javensis (ex Hofmann et al. 2022). The sequence continues at coordinate 6,826 of NZ_JAKNCW010000019.1, forward strand.
CTATCCCGGAAACGACAACAACGTCCTCTGGGGTGAGACCTAGCTCCGATAGTGCCTGCTGTTCTGCATTTATGATCCCGAAGTTACCGCATCCGGGGCACCAGTCGTTCCATTCAGGAATCCAGACCTTAGGCACCGCCATGTAACACCACCCTCTTCTCTCCCCTTAGGGCTAACTTGATTCCGTCGTAAACCTCATCCCACGTCATGGGCCTCCCGTTCCACTTGAGGATATAGTTAGTTGGCTCAATTCCGGTGGCAAGCTTCGTGATCACCCCGGCCTGGCCTTCGTAATTCCCCTCCACATCAATTATTACCTCCTTGTTGGATAGGAGTTTCTTCATCAGATTCTTGGGGAACGGATTGAACATCCTGATCTGTATCACCTGAGCCTTCACTCCCTCACCAGACAACTGTTCCACAGCGTCCAGAACTGCTCCCTTGGGTGAGCCCCAGGTGATCACAGCTATCCTGGCATCTGCATCTCCGTGCACCTTTACCCTTTCTTCCTCCGGTATTTCCCTGTCAGCGGTCCTCAACTTCAGGAGCCTCTTCTCATACATCTTTATTCTGTTCTCCGAGTCCTCAGAGATGTGCCCCAGTTCATTGTGTTCGTCACCAGTGTAGAACACGTAAGCCTTACCCAGCACAACCCTAGGAGATATTCCGTCTTCCGTGAACTTGAATCTCTGGAACTCCCCGTCAGGCGTCTCAACCAACTTACCCCTCTCAGCGCGTAATCTGTCCAGTTCCAGCTCACTCACATCAAAGATGGAATAGGCGTTGGCTATTGCCTTCTCCACCAGGTGAATGACGGGGGTCTGATACCTTTCGGCCAGGTTGAAGGCCCAGACGGCATCCTGGAAAGCCTCAACGTGATCGCTAGAGGCTATTACAATTCTAGGAAACTCCCCGTGTCCAACATGCATGGCAAAGAGTAGATCCGCCTGAGAGGTCCTGGTGGGCTGTCCAGTGGAAGGACCTCCCCTTATGTAGTAGGTCACAACAACCGGCACCTCGTTCATTCCAGCCCATCCAATTCCCTCAGCCATAAGTGAGAAACCTGGGCCGGAGGTTGCAGTGGCTGCCCTCACGCCGGTGAGCGCGGCGCCCGAGGCCATGTTGATGGCAGCTAGTTCGTCCTCAGACTGAACCACAACAATGGGTCTCTTTCTCTTGTCTCCGGTCTCTGGATCCACGGCCATTACCTCCTGGTGGGCCTCTATGTATACGCTCTCGTCCGATGCTGGGGTAATGGGATAGTAGCTCTGGAAGCTGAGCCCCGCGAATATCTTGCCCATGGCAACTGCGGTATTTCCATCAACCTGGATCCTCCTCCCCTGTTTGGGAAGCTCCTTCAACTGGAACATGGGCTTGATCCCAGCCATTACCATTTCCGCTGCAATGCTGTTGATCTTCACAAAGGTCTCCTGCTTGAAGGTCTTCTTCAACGCATCCATGAGATAATCCTTCTTTAGTCCCGTGAGGGCATAGGAGGCTGCAATTGCAGCGGTGTTCTTGGCTCTCTCTGCAACGGACATGGGAACTCCCACGGACTCGGCCGTTTTCTTCACTATCTCGTCATAGTCAAGCTCGATCAGCTTCACTCCCTTGCTCTCCACGTACTTGAGTGCGTCAGCTACTGTGGTTCCCAGACCCTTGGACTCTAGGAACTCCTTAACTCTCTCCTGAATCTCTGGTTCCATGCTCTGAACTCTGTCCAGCTTAGTGTCCTTTACGCCCTTGTTATATATTATTACTCCCCTTACCTCAGTGAAGTGCTGGAAAACCGTCTCAGCGTCAAAGGTAGCTAATATGTCCACCACGCTTGAGATGCTCCTGGCCCTCTTGTCGCTGATGGTCAAGTTAAAGTAACTATGTCTGCCCTTGATATTGGAGTAATACTCTCTGTTACCGTAAATGTAGTAACCGGCACTTGCCACGGCGGCCCCAAAAATGTTGGCAGAAGTATCAACACCTGCGCCCTGGGCTCCTCCAATTTCCCAACTTATCTTCATTATTCTCTCATGATAATATGCTTCAGAAGGTATTAAAGTGAATCTCCTGATGATTATAAACACGTTCGATACGGTTTAAAGTTCTGAAAGGAAATAATGTATAATCCTTTGAATTAGAGTCAGTTTACAGAAGGGGGACGATAAGTAATGCCATCATCAACAATTTGTGGCAATATAGTAAAAAAAGGATATTATCCTTGTATCGGGTTTAGACCCATGAAAACCCTAGAAGTACCTGATGCCGTGGCCAACAGGATACTTGAGATCAGTGAGAGGAACAGGAAGAGACCCTATGATCTAGTTACGGAGCTGGTACTGGAGAGGCTAGAGGAGGGAGAGAGACTCGCTACGCTACTGGACCTCAGCGCAGAGTTTGAGGCGCTGGGAGACGAACTCTATTCCCGGGGAGATCTGGTGGAAGCTGGGGAGGCGTACTGGAGGGCGTTATCCCACATCATGAAGGCTGTGGCCATGAGGATAGGATTCGACATCGCCAGTTATCAGGATCATTTCTCCCTCGTGGAGTACCTTTCATACAAGTTGAACAATGGATCCCTGGTGATCAGTTTCGTGAACGCGGAGAGACTGCATGGCGAGTTCCATCCAAGGCCCCAGAGCTCGGAGGAGTTTGATTTCAGGAGAAAACACGCTAAGAGCCTGCTCATTGAGCTAAGACATTTAATTAACGAATTACAACATTGAATATGCGAAGACTGGACGTAGTGGATCTTATTCAGGGAAAGGGAACATACGTAGATGACCTTCAATTCAGGGGATATTATGGAGTCCTTGTCAGGAGTCCTTATGCCCACGCGTTGATCAAGTCTATAGATATCTCAGATGCAATCAAGGGAGGAGCCAAGGTTCTAACGGGAAGGGATATGAGCGTAGGGGAAGCCGAGGCTGGGGAGAGGGAAGGCTCATCCCTAGGGCAATCGCCCCTGGCCACGAGAAAGGTAAGATACATGGGGGAACCGGTTGCCCTGGTGTTGGCCGAGAATCCCTATAAGGCTCAGGACTTGGCTGAGATGGTCCAGGTTGACTACGAGGAACTGCAACCTGTGAACGACATAGATCAGGCACTCCAGGGTGATAGCTTGGTCTTCGAGGAACTGGGTTCCAACGTGGTGGGTAGCAAAACCTTCGAATATGGAAGTGTTCCCGCTGGAGGAAGGGAAGTTACCCTTGACCTCTACTGGTCAAGATCATCAGGCAATCCAATCGAGCCCTTTGGGGTAATAGCCTTACCTGAACCGTGGGGAATAAGGATACTGGCTAACATGCAAGCCCCAAACTATTTGGCTGGAGAGATTTCCAGAGCCATCAACCTGAGGGTTGTGGCTGAGCCCATACGTCAAGGAGGTAGTTTTGGTGCCAAGTTTTCGGTGCTTAACTATGCAGTTATAGTGGCCTATGCTTCGTGGAAGTTCAAGGTTCCAGTGAAATGGATCGAAACAAGAACGGAGCACCTGATGGCGTCAAATAGTTCCGGACCCGAGAGAAAGTTTAAGGCTAGAGCTACCTTCCTGCCTGACGGTACGGTGACAGGACTTGATATCAAGGTGTGGGAGGATGTTGGCGCAGCGACCTCTGGTGGGCAGGCATTCAAGCCAACGGGTATTCTGGCTGGTCCCTACGCAGTGAGGAACATCAGGTATGAGGTCAACCTAGTTGCCACCAATAAGAATCCCCCTGGAGCATTCAGAGGGGCAGGAACACCTCCGCATACTTGGGCACTTGAAAGGTTGATGGACGCCGTCGCGGACGAGCTTGGAATTGGAAGGGAGGAGGTGAGAAAGAGGAACTTCATAAGGTCGTTCCCCTATGAGGCACCATACGCCTTCTATGACTCTGGCAATCCCTCTCAACTCCTTGAGTTAGCCCTTTCAAGGGGCGACATCTTCTCCTTGAGGGAGAAAGGTTACGGTGTTGGTCTGGCCTGTTCCACCGACCCGAGCACTCCTTCAGGACAGGAGGAGGTTCACCTATACGTTAGAGACGGAAAGGTAGTGGTTGGAATTGGTTACGGTCCAGAGGGACAGGGGAACGAGCACACGGCAATGAAATTGACTTCAGAGTTGCTGGGTATTCCCCTAAGCTCAATCACTGTGGAGACACTAGATTCCTCCAAGATATCCTCGAGCTTCGGGCCTGGAGGAAGCAGGATGGCCGTGTTCATGGCCGGAGCAATAAAGGGAGCAACGGAAGAGCTGGTCAGAAAGATGAGGACAAGGCTGGAGAGGGAACTGGGAAAGGAGGTCACCTATTCCAACGGCATTTTCAGGACCAAAGGTGACGGTGTTGAAATTCCCATAACGCAGGTTGAGGAAGAGGCCAAGTACACCTTCTCGTTACAGGGTAAGACCAGATTCAACGCCTATCCCTTCGCCTGTGATCTTGCCGTGGTTAAGGTGGATCGTGACACCGGACTGATCAGACCTGTTAAACACGTGGTCTACATAGATCCTGGTACTCCCATAGATGAGGACCTGGTGAGGGAACAGGTAATAGGAGGAACCTACATCGGGATCTCCCTAGCCCTCTACGAGAGCTATATATACGAGGATGGTAAGCTCCTCACCACAAGCCTTTCAGACTACAACATGCCCACTGCCGTGGAAATTCCTGAAATAGAGATCAACATAGTCCCTACTCCCTCACCCTATACACCCATGGGCGCTAAGGGAATTGGAGAGATACCGGTTGGAGTGGCTGCTGCAGCCGTAACGTCTGCGGTAGAGAACGCTCTTGGAAAGAGGATAACTAGGGTTCCGGTTAGGCCTGAGCACTTCCTAGATTAGCTTGCTGGCCAGCGCCTCAACGATCTCGTTCCTAAAGATGGTCTTTTTCTTGAAATCATAATAGAGGGAGGCCTTAGACCTTGGACTCAGGGTTCCCCCCGCAAGCACTTCCTCCCTACCAACTTTTCCCTCCACAATCTCCACCTTAAGCTCCTCTCCGTTCCTTTTCACCACAACCCTGTTCTCCCACAGCTTTAGGTTCATGGCAAGCACAGAGGAGAAGAGGGTTAACTTCATGGGATAGAAGTTGAGCACTACAGGACCCTGAAGGAGGGCATCCACTGACTTATTCTCTATAAAGATGTTTCTCTTCTTCTCTAGGTTAACAACTTTCCCATCCCTAAATGTGGCAACTATATCGTCCTCTCCCTGCCCAGCTATTGCCCTCTCCAGACCCTCATAGGATTCGTAGGGAACGAACGTAAGTCTCATTTTCCCCTCCTTTACCATGACCTTCGCTGGGACTGAGTTATTCTCCACAAAGGTTACAGCCACATCGGTCTCAGGTGTTGCGTAATAGGGAAACTGAACTCCATCCTCAGCCTTTCCTCCCAGTCTGTTAATTGCTACTTGAATAAATCGATCTCTATTATTACTAAACGACCTGTATAAATCTTCCAGACTAGAATCTAGTCTTTTGATGAGAGATTTGAGAAGTTCATCTTCCAGATAAAAAGAGATCAGTTCGACTAAATTAAGTTCGTTAGATAACTTGGATGCTATTTCAGCCATGGATTTTGTTGAAGGATTGTGTAAAAACGCCTTAAGCGAGATGGGTTCCATCAAGCCAAATGTGACTGAGGCAATAAATATTTGAAGGTTTAATTGCGATATACTTAGATTTTTATCTTTTTCACTAAGTGGAACACTATATTTGGAAGGATCCCTAGATTTCCCGTATATGAATGTGGAAAGAGATCTAGTTTGTCTTATATAGAGGAATGTAGAGGATACGCATAATGAAACCACTATACATAGGTCTAATAGCCCTGGCCCTGTTGGGCTCAGGGGTAGCAGCTTCCTCTGTGGCAGGATTTGGACCCATAGCCTACATAACATATCATATAATATCAAATCAAGGAAATGAAAATATCACTATCATACCTGCGAATATAAATCTAGGAAATCTAACACCAGGTATGAAAGGAAACGTCACAACCAATGCTACAATTACATTGACTAAGTCAGATAATTATACTGTAATGTTATTACATGTAGAGAAGCTGAAGAAAGACTTTTCGCGCTTCGTTGTGGAAATAACTATAGATAACCAAACCTTCAATGTGAGCGAGCATCATCCATATCACGTAATACAGCTCCAGAACGGAACTTATCAGGTGGTCATAAAAATATTCTATACGGTGTCCATGAACCCCAAGGGAGATCTTAACGTTAGTAATGAACCGCTATTGATCATACATCCTGGAATCATGAAAGATCATGGAGACCATGACCATGGAGACCACGGGAATGGAAATCAGAATTCACAGGGTAGAAATGATAATCAGGATAACGACCAAAACGATAGCTAAGATAACCGATTTTTCATTCTTATCTATATTCTCCGAGAATTCTTCTAGGCACAAAACACAGGTTGCTTCCATCGGAGAAAACCTTAATTATTTTCTGGTAAATATATTGTTAGGGACTGTCCGGGGATACGGACAGGATGATACAAGTTTAAAACGTGTTTGTCTTCACTCTCTAGATGATTGCTTCTATTGACGAATCTGGGAATCCTTCTGTCAACGATCCCTTACCCTTTGTGCTGAGCATAGCATTAATTCAGGACGAGGAGGGATATAGGAAGGGGTTTGGGTCTCATTGAATTTCAACTTTGTATTCAATTCTCGACCCTTGGAGTTCACCGAAGTCGCGGATTAACCCCTTCATCCTTCTCACTCCCATTAGGGGGATAACCCCACTCACCTTACGGTGAGGAAACCCCCACATCTTACGTTTCTTTTTCCTTCCCCCACCACTATTCGGGAATTTATCATCCACATCTAGGGTAGGGATCTAAGAAATATATTGAATGCAGAGTATTTAAACTTCACACCTTTATGGAAACAGTTTTCAACGGCGTATGAGAACGTCTCACTAAAGCTCTTCAATGAAATGAGGATCTTCAAGTATTCAGCTGATAGACCCAAGAAGAATGATCCACGGGGACTCAACGTAAAGGGTTTGTTCATAGAGTCGATCTCGCCGTATGTCTCTTCCATCTCAGTGATAATTGAGAAGCACGAGGACATAAAGAACCTGGTGATAGAGACTTACGGTAAGTTGATTGCAAATCACTTGGGCGAATTGATTATTAGTATCCCCGGCTCCTCGAAGATAAAAGTAGTGTATGATAGGGTCCCCCTATTCACGTCCAGCGACAAGGAGTTCATTGCCACAAATCTTTATAAATGGATCAAGATTGCCAAACATTTAAGGCCCTATGTAGTTGTGGACCTGTCAGGGAAGGACAGGGATATATGGATCTCGGCCGCGGATTACGTGGCAGGCGTTACTAGGGATAATGTGCTATGCGGAAAAGGACTGGTGATTGGAGAGTACTGCGATCTAGTGGAGGATTGGATAGGCTTACTTAAGCCCAGGATAAGGTCTTACACAACAGAGGACGTGAAGGATCTCAGGTAAGTTATCGAACGTTCGGAAAACCTAGCCCTTCTGGGCGAAGTGGCTTCACCAAAGGCAAGGTCATAATATTGGGCTAAGTTGTATTGACACATGTACCGAACTTAACGACGGGAAACCTGTCCGTAAGGACAAATCGTGTGGTGAACAATTGTTTCACAATACTAAAGAGCTCGCTTAAGTTCAGTAGGACGTCGACATTGTGATTTCCATTAGGACCCATAACTAGCCTACACAATTAGCATGAAAGATGAGGTCAACAAAGACCCCTCAAGAACGACTATCTAACCAGTGCTCAGCTCCTCCACCGAGAACTGTACCAACTCCCTCAGTCTATCTAACCTTAGATGAAAATAACTCATTGGGTCAATGTCCACGGTGACGAAACCGTCCTCCTCTCCCATCTCCGCTACAGCTTTCACGTCCACTATTTCTCCTCTCCTGTAGGGAACCACTGCAATACTTCCTCCCACGAAGTTTGGAAGCTCAACCGCATTTGCGTTGATCACTGCTATCCTATTCTCCAGTGCACGCATCCTCACATATTCCCTCCACTTATCCATACCCTCTCTGCGAATCTTGGATGGGACCAAGAGAACTTCAACTCCCTTGGAGAACAGAGCCCTAGGAACCTCGGGGAAGTCGAGATCGTAACATATGACTATGCCTATCCTGACCCCATTCACGGTGAAGTAATATAGCGTGGTTCCAGGTATGAGCTTTCCCTTCTCATTCCCAAAAAGATGAATTTTCTTTGCTATGCCTGCAATCTGTCCCCTGGGCGTTATTATGGGAGAAATGACTGAAACCTCGTCCTCTACTGCACCAGGAACAATGAAGGCGGTGTACTTTACAGCCAATCGTTGAAACTCAGCCAAGGGAAGGTCGTCTAGGGTCTTCACCCACTTCTCAGGTAAAAGGACTACCTGCGATCCGCTCTCCAATGCCTTCTCTGTGTTACGAAGCGCTGACTCTACGGTGGTGGGTTGCACTATGGCTATTTTCAAATTACCTCTTCCTTGTCACCCTTTTTTTCCTGGATTCTCTTTAATCTTTTTATTAACCTTTGCTCCAACGTATCCACTGCCCTCTTCACCGCTGCAACCGGATCCCTATCACTGTCGTTTGCCACGAAATTTCCTATCTTGGTGGACACGTTAACCGAGACCTTATAGAGGGGTTTGCCCTGACTTGAGGCCTCCTCCTTGAAGGACACCCTGAAGTTATTTATGTCCACGAACTTCTCAAGCTTGGATAGATATCTCTCCAGAACCCCATCCAGCTGTGCCTTCAGCTCCTTGTTCCTCAGACCTGAGGTGAGTTTGGCCTCTATGGGCATTGATAGCTGGAACTTGGACTCGAGGGACTTTATCACATCTATTCCACTGATAACTCCTGAGACGAAGTCACCCTCCATGACTGGGGCTCCTGAGATCTTGTTCTTCAGTAGTTTCTGGGCCACGTCCTTGAGGAGATCCGCACCGGACACCGTGATCACGGGGGAAACCATGATCTCCTTTAGCGGGCTTGCCATCACCCTTTCCTCCTCGCTCAGGATGGAGGCCCTCTTCCTCTCGCTCAAGGGAGTGTAGAGGGCGTTCACAATGTCCCTCGTGGTAACTATCCCCACTAGTTTCCTGTCTTGGACCACCGGAATCCTTGAGATGTTGTCGCGAACCATTATCCACCTAGCCTTGGCCACCGAGTCTTCCGGGGAAAGGGTAACAGGCGGTGAGCTCATGAATTCCCTCGCTCTCCCAGTCTCCAGCTGACCTGAGTTCAGAAGGTGAGAGAGGACCTGCTCCCTTGTGATTAATCCCAGGAGGTTTCTGGAATCATCAGTGACCGGGATTGCCCTTGCCTTGGTTGTGTAGAACTTGACTATTACCCTGTTGAAATCATCCTTCTTGGAGAGGGAAACCACTGGAGAGGCCACGTTTATGATCCTTGTCTCCAGATTAACTCTTCTCCTGATAAGTTCCTTGAAGGAGAGAATACCAACTAGCTTCCTGCTGTTGACAACTGGAACAACCCATTGATTAGTTTCCTTCATTTTATTGAGCACATCCCTGAGCCTGTCGTTGGAATTTGCAACTAGGGATGGGCTCACCATGAGTTCTGAGGCGCTCATGATGTCACGTGTAATCTTTTATTAATCTGATTATAAAAGCTACTAGGATGCACAGGACTGTTTTCGTTTGGGATGACGCTTACCTCGATTACTCCTTTCCGGGGGAGCACCCCTTTAAGTCCTTGAGGGAGAGCAGGGCCAAAAGGTACATGGAAGAGAGGGGGTTCTTTCACCACGTGGAAATGAGGAAACCAGATCCTGATGACGAGAACATTCTTCTGACCGTGCACTCTAAGGATTACGTGGATTTCGTGAAGGTGAAGAGTCGGGATGGGGAAGGACTACTTGATTACGGTGATACTCCCGCGTTTAAGGGAGTCTTTGAGAGCGCCCTGAGGAGAGTCATGGGGAGCGTCACGGGGATTAGATTGCTGGCACAGGGATATGACCACGCGGTTAACGTTGGGGGAGGCCTGCATCATGCCCAGTGGGGCTCGGCCTCAGGGTTCTGCGTATTTAACGATGTAGCCATAGCTGCCAAGGAGGGGGAGAAGTTCTTTAAGAGGATAGCCATTGTTGACGTGGACGGACATCACGGCGATGGAACTCAGGCATTGCTTTACGATGATCCTAACGTATTGAAGATATCCCTTCACATGTATCATAGGGGGTTTTTCCCTGGAACCGGAGAGATCAACGAAATTGGTACCGGTGAGGGAAAGGGCTACACAGTTAACGTCCCCCTGCCACCTGGGACTGCAGATGACGCTTATCTTTACGCCTTCGATAATGTGGTTATTCCCCTTCTAGATAGATTTCAACCAGAGGCCATAATTGTTCAGGAAGGGGGAGACTCGCACTTTGACGATCCACTTGTGGAGCTTAAGTTAAGTACCAGAGGCTACCTGGCACTCATTAAGAGAATACATGACTTCGCGCACAAGGGGACGGGGAAAATCCTCCTACTTGGAGGGGGAGGCTACAATTATGACGCCACGGCTAGAGTGTGGACAATCTCAGTGGCTGAACTGGCGGGGATAGGTGAACAGGAGGTTGAATCTCTACACGACTGCTGTTTCACGTCCTCAAGTTCGTATATAATGGAGAGGGTCAAAGAGGTTGTGGAGAAGGTAAAAAAGGTACACGGGATTTGATCACTTGACTAGAATCAGGGAAGAGGCTTTCCTAGCCTTCTCTCTTGCCTCGTTTACGTCATTGCCGTTAGCAAGGACTACGCCCATTCTCCTCTTATCATAAGTGGAGGGCTTACCGAACAGCCTCACCTGCACTCCCGGGATGGAGAGCGCCTTTTCCACGTTTAGATAGGATGGGGCCCAGGTTTCGTACTGGGCAAGGATCACGTGAGATGCTGCTGGTGTCAGAACCCTCACCTGTGGTATGGGTAGACCAAGCGCCGCCCTGACGTGAATCTGGAACTCACTTATGTCCTGACTTGCCAAGGTAACTAGCCCCGTGTCGTGAGGCCTCGGCGATACCTCGCTGAAAAGTACCCTGTTCCCCGTGACAATTATCTCCACTCCGAATATCCCAAGCCCTCCCAGCTCGTTAACCACCCTGGTGGCATATTCCCTCGATCTAGCAATCACCTCTTGGCTGACAGTGGATGGTTGCCAGGATTCCACGTAGTAGTAACTGGGCCTCTGATGCTCTATGGGTTCCAGCGTCCTAGTCTCTATGGAGCCGTTGTTCATGTGACGGTAAGTAAGAACTGTGAGCTCCGTGTCCACTTTGACGTATTCCTCAACTATCACGGTTCTGCTCTTACCTCTGGCGTGGGATACCGACTCCCTAAACCCCTTCTCCACCTCATCCTCAGATTTCACCAGTACGTGTCCGTGACCGCTGGAGCTCATCTCGGGTTTCAGGAGGCAGGGGAATCCAACCTCCTTACATGCCCTTCTGGCCTCCTCCTCGTCGCTGGCAAAGGCATACCTAGTTGTGGGCACGCCAACCTTCTCCGCTGCCAGCTTCCTCAACTGCATCCTGTTCATGCACGTTTTAACGGCATTGGCATTCGGTATTACCCTCATACCCTGATCTTCTAGGTCCAGTAGGGCATCGGTATCTATTGCCTCTATCTCCGCTATCACTGCATCTGGATTCTCCCTCTTTACTATTGTCCTAATTGCGTTGCCGTTGAGCATGTCCACAACGTACTTTCTGTGGGCAACGTGCATTGCAGGTGCCATATCATATCTGTCCACGGCCACAGTCTCTATTCCCATCCTTTGTGCCTCTATTACCATCTCCTTTCCCAGCTCTCCGCTTCCCAGAAGCAGAATCTTCTTTCCATTTCCCACCAATGGGGTTCCGAGTTCCATGCGGGCTATTACTTAGCCAACATAAAAATGTTTCGGAATGATTGAAGAAAATTTACTTAAACAAGTAAAAGAGAATGAAGCCAGTTCAGTAGAGGTTTCTGATCCACGAGGAAATTGGTGAAGTATCTCCATCCCCTGGGCACCCTACAGCTGGAGGAGTAGGGTAATACCAGGGCACCTGTGGGAAATCTGGTGGAGTACTCCTGTAGCTGATCGTAGTTATAGAAGGATATCTTGGCCTCTACGGGAATTCTTCCCTCGACCAGCATATCCGGGATGTTGTGATATCTCTCGCCCGTGAGCCTGAATAGCGACTCGAAGGTCTTTACGTGTCTCTCCACCTTAAACTGGTGAGATAGGGTCCTGTACACGAACTCCTCGAAAATATAGCCCATGACCCTGTTCAGGGAGATGAGCCTGGCCTTTCCAGGATAGGCCAGCACGGGAAGGAGATCCACATCAACTCCCGTGAGTTGGGAGAGCTTCTTCACCTGTTGCACCAGGGAGGCCTCCTCCCTAGAGAGGTGAAATACCGGATTCTCAACCCTTCTATCACCTGAGAGGACTGAGACCAAGGAGCCGTCAACGAAAACCAGCACCTCTCCCTTTTCGTCAGGATAAAGTTCCCCATTAATCAGGGAATAGCGGAAAATCTGCACACAATAAATGGTCCATCCTTATCTAAAGTGATTTTCCGTGAGTGTGTTCCTTGACGCGGAACATCTTCCAGATCCTTATATGCGTCTCCACGGCCCCTCGGTCTCTGAAATCTATCTTTAGTTGCTTCCTCTGTTCCTCCTCACATCCAACGCAGTCGTAAAGTATCCATCCTCCCTGAAATTCCCAGGAGTCATAGTACTCAATGGCTCTCCACCCCTTCATGGAGACCATTGCCCTCAAATCTTCCAACCTCATCACGGGAAACGCCACATAGTTCCTGAGCTTGAGATAGCCCACCTTCATGATTTCAATGTTTTTTGGATGTATCAACACCGTTACCTGAGAGTGCAATGGATCTATATCAGACATCTTCACCAGCTCCACGACATCCTCCTGCGAAGCGTAAACCGCTGCGTTCTCCACGTCCTGAAACAGGTCCCTCAAGTACTCCCATTCAGGGAGCTTGGACCCGAGAAGCCATGATATCATTGGAAACCGTTTTAACTCTTCAGCCCAATAAAGTTAAACAGTGATGACGTGACGGTTTACTGACCGATGAGGAACGTTTCCCATTCCTGATACCACGTTTAACCTAACTTCACTGCGGCCAGTAGGAACGCGAAGGACAGGAAGGACACGCTGAGATTATCGTCCAGGAGGGGCAGGATTTCCACCGCGGTCGCAATAACCGCAGACAACAGTCCGGGAACAGACAGGAGGACATATCCAAGAGGTGCTGTCAACACCAGCATTCCCACCGATCCCCAGAACCCCTTAAACCTTCTCCCGTAAACGTAGTTCCTCACTATCCCTGTAACCCCATCCCCAAAGGACATGAAGATCAGGGGTAACAGCGCTACATAGAGGTACCTGTTTCCCAGTTGCCAGAAGTTGGGCTCTAGGACCCACATTATCAGCAGAATGGTACCAAAGGAGAAGGAGAAGAATACCTCCCCCATATTGTCAGACTCCTGGAACCAAGACATAGGTTGTCTCAATCTCCTGATTAGCAGATAACTCATCATTAGGTAGGAGGCGACTATCACCACAAGCGGGGAGGATAGAAGGAAGGGAGAGGTGATGGCGACCACTCCTCCCCCAGCCATGTGTATGAACTTTCTTGCCACGTACGTATTCGTTTTCTTTGCGACCAATTTCGAAAGCTTCAGGGTCACAAGTCCTACCCAGACAACATAGATGACCCCTATTATCACGTCATTGAGTGTTATTAGCATCCGACACTACACTCGCATCAGAGATTAAAAGATTTGGCTATTCACGTGAGTCTTTTGCAAATTATTAACCCTTTTTACAATTTTCTCTTAATTCTTTCCAATCTCAGGTCCTCCTCTAACCCATCCATGAATTTGTCTAGCCATCCCTGCAATAGACCCTTGGAGAAGCGTTCCATCCAGCCCTCATACTCCAGCTTAATCGAAAGCTCGCCCTGTCTTAATGAGATAATCAACCTCCCTGTACCAAGGTTGTCACCATGGGATAACGTGAACGGATATACGATCTCGCTGGTGGATACGAACACATTTCCCTTCACTTCGTGATCAAAAAACATGTACTTCGCCATGGCAGAGAACGACTTTCCTGAGACTTCGAGCCTCCTGACTGTTGGGAAGAGCCTAGGTATCACGAACTGGGGGTCCGACATAATTAACCTAATGGCCTCGGTGGAATGATCAGTTGACGCGTTCTTGGAAAGTACTATCATAAGGTCAGCATAATTATTATAAGATTTATACTCTTTAAACTTTTCGTTTATTTGGGTTTAAAATCAAGGAATAGAGTTATAAGAATGAAAACTATTAGATTGACTGTATATTCATAAATAGTACTAGAGGGGTAAAAATGGAAATTTTTCAAAAGTCAGGTGGGGCACTGAGAGGCAAGTGGGCCTGCGGCCCCTAGGGTGGCATTTTGAATGAGTTGGGCTCCTTGAATTAACTGGGGAAACTGGTCAATGTGAGTTAAAACGTATTGCGGACTGTAACCTGAAAGGATGTTGGGATTAACAATGGGCGTGGTCACAATATATGTCCCTCCAGGTCCTGAGATCAGTATGGCGAAATTCAGGTGGGGCGGATTAACATAAAGAGCTGATGGTTTCCCGTAGCTGATCACCGGAACCTGGGTCTCGTACTTTATTACAAGTTGAGCGACCTGGGGAGATAATCCCATTTCAGAATACTCATGCTCCAAGATTTGCTCTCCTGCATGAACCAGTTGACCCTGTGGAATTGGGGTACCGTTATATGAGGCATTCAGGTACTCGTTATATACGTAAGCCACGTAGAATTGGACAACTGAGGTTGAATTGAACTGGGTAAAGATGAGACCGGGTATGCTAGCCGGACTGTGAAGGGGATCAGAGTAATGTAACTGATAACTGAAGTTTCCGTAATTCTTTAGGGCGTCATAGATTGACCAAGAGGCAGCAGCGCCAACTGGGCAACCTATCCAGGACTGCTCAACGATTATAATTTTCCCCTTTGGTGCCAGATCCTGATTGCTGACCTTTACGAACTGGCCCGGAGGAATAGACTGAGCGTTGGTTACATATATCTTTGAAATGTAAAGGGAAAGAAAACCAACTACAACCACTATTACAACAGCTATGGCTATCGCTCTGGACCTGTTCACGAAATATCGGCTTTTTTAACCATTATAAATGTGTTTTCAAAAATTAAACGAGGAATTATCTAACGACAGTAGTTGAACTCCAGTTAGTCTATGGGTCAGGAGGAATTACAAGGTGTGAACTGCCCCACCCTCACGATGGGGCTTCTTGGTTCATTGACCACGCTCGATCCCCTCTCACCCACAGCGTCGAATGGAACCCATCCTTGACGCCCCCGTGCGGGAGGGTTACGGAGGCATTGGTATCCTCAAGCTTGACTTCGGTTCCATCCCTGGGTGGTCATCCCACGTGACCACACGATGGGGTTTAGCAGGCCACAGTATATTTACGTATGTTATCATTTTTCTTCGGGCTATCCATCCCCACCTCACGATGGAGTCTTCCGCCTCCTTAACCTCCAAAGAGATAAACCTAGGATCTCTCTCGTATCTCTAATTTGAGGAGGAACTTCCACAGTGGAATTATCCTTATTTTCGTGCCATCTCTCTCAATGAGGTCCTCCAAGTCCCAGCTTACAATCACATTTTCATAATCTGGGGAAAACTGGTGGGCCTTCACCAGATTGATATCCCCTTCCTTTAACTCTCATATCTCGTGTGGCTCCCTCCCAATGGTGAAGTTTGTTACATGGGAAAACCTATCTAGGAAGTACTCCTGGACCTTCTCCCCGCTCACGATAAAGTCCACTAGTAGCTTGGCCAGCCCTGGTCCCACCTCTGCCCCGTATCCGTCTAAACCACCTGCATAGAGGACTCTATCAGTGATTGGACCATAGGCTGGTCTCATGTCCGGGGTTCCTTCACAGAATTCCCCGGCAGTATAGAGCGGAACTAGGGGACCCAGTCTCTCCCTTGCCCTATCCAGAACTTCGTCCTCCTGCACCGGAATCCTTCTTCCAGGGGGAGACTCTATGACCCTTCCGTCTCCCACTATGGCTATTCCAGTTCCAAGTCCCAGGAGGGGTCTGGAGTAGAACCCCTTCTCGTAGTCGTAGACGAAATGATTACCCAGTTCCCTCATCCTGCTGGCGACTAGCGTTGCCCAACAATAGTAACTCTTAGATTTCACCTTGAGAAGACACGGATTCCAGGGCCCAGCGACCACCAGATACCTATCGGCGTGAAGCTCTTTCCCATCAAGGTAAACCTTCTCCTGGAGTAGATCCACCTTGGCCTTCCCCCTCACGAAGGGAACCGAAGATATTAACTTGGATACGTAAACCAGCCTATCCCCTCCTCTAGCAACAATTCCATTACTCTTGAGCCAATCCACGTACGTCTCCCCGATCTCTACTCCTGCCCTCTCCCAAGAGTTTAATATATCCTTGCCAATCTTCCCAAGGGTTATGGAGACGAACTCCCTCATGGGAACTGAGAACTCTCTATAGAAATCTAGGCTCATCCTCGCCAGCTCAATGTCCTTATCCTTGAGGAGAAGTGAATGAATGAGACTGGGAAAGACCCTTCTCTCCCCTGACTCCACTACCACCACGTCGTGGCCCAGTTTCCTCAACATGTGATAAAGCGAACTTCCAAGGATTCCCCTTCCAACTATGACGAACTTCAACGAAGTTTTTGAAACTCCTGTGAGATATAAGATTATGGAAGTATTCGAGGGCTTCATGCTTGAACACGGAGGTGTTATCTGGTCAGTAAAGGGGTGTCACCATCCCGATGGTTACGCCGTGGCGACGCCCAGGTACTTCAAGGGAAGGAAGATAAAGACGCTGAGGGAGGGAATGGAGGTGGTGAGAGGGCATTTTCCCCATTACCTGAAGTACGTTGCCGAGATAGGATTCGAGGTTCCCCTGGTGCCCCTGAAGGATAGCCAGATTCTGAACCCTTTCACGAGGAAAGTGGCCGATCCGCATCTGCAGGAGTTCATGGATCACTTTCATGACGTTGGTATCACAGGCAGTTTCCTCTATCTTGGAAATGGAGGCGATTTAGACCTGTTGAGCACCAACCTGAGAAACTATGAGGTACTGGCTGAGTTAAGAAGGAGAGGAATAACTTCTCCTCTTAACGAGATTAACCCCGTGGAGGTTGAGGTCCTCGACTCTAGGGACTTCCTAGATCTGAAGTTACACAGAATTCTGGAGGGAAAATTCAGGGGTTATCCCTACACCTTCAAGATCGTTGAGTGTGAGGATTTTGGAGAAGTAAGATACTCGGAAAAATTCAACGGTACCGTTGTGGTGGAGAGGGCACTGAAGCCCTTCTCCCTGCCAGTGAAGTACCTGACTTCCGAGGGTATGGTCCTGACCAGCTTCAGAACGAGGTTCACAGAAATACCTGAGGGGTCCATCCTTAAGGTGAGGGGGCTCCTCCTCCATAGAAGGGACTTCCTGGATTTAGACCTTGATCTTGCGGAGGAGGTGAAAATACTAGGGCCTGGGAAAGGGAATTTAACCTGTTTACCATGAACCCAAAGGTAAAACCATTGGTTATTATGGTGAGTATCTCCATACCCACCTGATCCGGAACATATTTCCCACCCAATCCCAACTGGTTCTGAAGCAACATGAGGTTTCTTATCCTGTTGTACTCTCTTCCAATGTAGTAAGTAAGGGGTATCACGTTGAGGAAGGGTATTTGATTGATCACCGAGAATAGCAATAGAACCAAGAACATCTTCACCTGACTATCCTTGGGAGGAGTCAGAACTCTCAAGTTCTGATAGCCATACAGATAAACGGGAGAGTTCACGGGATGGGACTCCACATAGGACCTGAACTTCTCAAGTGTTGAGGAGTAAAGGGAACTTGCCTCACTCACAGTTACATACGTTTCATACACCATCGCTATTCCAGTTATGAAATATACTGCTAGGAAGAGACCCACAATTGATGAGACCTTACCGAGGGAAAGGCCACCCAGCACCGAGAACGGTATGCTCAGCAAGGCCAGTAGTCCTGACACTGAATGTGCAATCCCAAGCAATATCGTGGCTACCTTGTTCATAATCCTTTTATGGAGTTAATGGGTATTTAACTTGATTCCAATGACCCACGCTCATGAGAGCCATAGGGAGATGGCCCCCAAAAAACTCGGTTTTTACGTGATCACCGTGAGCACCTCGAGGTATCAGAAGATGTCCAGAAAGGAACCTGTTGTGGACGAGTCGGGCGACAGAATAAAGGAGCTCATCATTTCCCACGGACATGAACTGAAGGGTTACTCACTTGTCCCGGACGACAAGGTTAGGATCCTTAAGGCGGTCATAGATGCTGTTCTGACTGAGGGAGTTGATGTTATAGTTTCCACTGGAGGTACAGGATACACGCCTTCAGACGTTACAGTGGAAAGCGTCAGGGGGATCTTGGATAGGGAAGTTGAGGGCTTTGGAGATGTGTTTAGGACGCTGAGCCTTTCCGATCCCAAGGTTGGACCTGCATCTTACCTCACAAAGGCCAGTGCTGGAATCCTCAGGGGGAAAATAATATACATGCTCCCGGGATCGCCAGACGCGGTGAAACTGGGGATGGAGAAACTAATACTCCCCGAGGCCCCTCATCTAGCCTTCTTAGCTAGGTCAACCCAGTGAATCTGCACTTATAGCTTTCTTTATTTCTTCCACCAGGATTGACTTTATCTCGTTGTCTTCTAACGCGTTTTCCTGTAGTAACTTCACGTACATTTTTATGGTAGTTGCTGGATCCTTTCCAGATATGTAATTACGCAAAAGTCCTCTGATGAATTCTGCCCTTATACTATCGTCCAGGCCGTCATACCATGTCAAGTCCTCGAGGATTGCCTTATTCTTGGTGAGGAGGCCAGAAATCTCTTCAACCAGTTTGTCTGCATCCTCTACCTTTACCTCCTCTAGCTCATCTATGTAGCTCGGTATGCCAAGTTTCTTAGAGGCTAAGGGACATAGTGTAACTTGAGAGGATACCTCGGATCTGGTGGAAGGTTCTCCATTCAACATCTCAAGAAAGGCAAAGCTACATTTCTCGTCTCCGTTCATAGTTCCCTTATACATGCATGTTTTGTGAACCCTCTTACTTAGAATTTTGGACCTGACACCGCTGGGTAATACGTCGAAGAGAAAGTAGACGTCTGTTACAGTCTTGGGCTTAGATGAGAGTAAATAGAGTCGCTCCTCTGGGGTCAGCACGTAGAGTTCCTCTACTCCTTCAGGAACGTTGAGCTCGCTACCCCTAATTAGCTCGTCTAGAGATACATTTAGGGTAATTATGCCCAGCTTGATTCCCTGTCTATAGAAGAAACCAATTATTTTTATCGCGTTCTCCACTAGCTCCCTGGAAATGGGAGTTATTACGAGCGACTTCCTGCTTGGTAAGGAAAGGGAAATATCGAGTGAAATCTTTCTAAAGGTTGCCTTTTCTCTCAATTTTGATACAATATTTAGGGAAGCTGGACAGACCTCGTCGCACTTACCGCAAAGGTGACAGTTGGCGTACTCCTTTTGCATCCCAGAAACGAAGAAGCCCATGGGGGAGTAGTCCTTATCTCCCCTCTGGCTAGCATGTGGGCAAACGTTCACACATTTACCACATAGTATGCAACCGGAGAAAAGGTCCTGCGAGCTGGTGTCTGAGAAGGGATCAAGAGTCAGGGATAGGTTAAGCGGTTTATTGGAGAGGGCCACAAACTTGGTTATATCCTTCCTGACGAAGAGTATAAGCTCCTCCGCCTCGGAAAACATGGGGGAATCGAGATCCATGGTTTTCACGGATCCAAAGTACCTGAACCTGTAGTTGCCCATGGAGAAGGAGTAGGGCCTAGTGGGAGACATATCCTCCAGCTTGTCCTTCAAAAGCTCCTGCCTAGACAGAGGAAACGCTACTAGAAGGGAGGCCGAATTTCCCTTCTTCCAGATGGTGATATCTCGAAATGGAGGAATTCCAGTGCTAAACCAGTACTTTACCCTGTTAAGTACGAAATCAAAGCTCCTATCCAGCTTCATGTACGAAAGGGGTCTCTGGTCCTTTCTGATGATAACTGCCGATACGACCCCGCCCCTAAAGGGACCGCGATATTCTTGCCCATTGATTACTCCCTCCACCTCAACCCTTTTCCTTATGGGTCCGAACTCGTTGAAACCAAAGCCTCCGTCCTCAAAGTGCACCGATCCACCCACTGCAGTATCCTCCAGTCCGAAAACCTCGAGGTTGTACTTGAGGAGATCAGCCCAGGGAGTTCCAGGTAGGACCCTCATCCTGTCACCCAGGTCCTCAATTCCCCTCTGATCCGTGAGGTCAAGGATGGTGTCACCTTGCTCCCCTCTAAAGTACTCATATCTGGGCGTCCCACCCCTCATTAGATCCTGGATACCTGTAACCTTTATTACCTGCTTAGGTGGGTCAGTCCTCCTTGTCCTGGACACGGCAGAGAAGATAATGCCTGGCACAAGTCCAACTTATCACCTGAAAGTTAAATAACCTACCTAAAGAGAATTGAAATAATGTATAGGAAAAACCTAGCGTCCATTTCTAAATTCAAGGGTTAACTTAAAGAAGCCGTTAGGGAGGTCCTCTGCGTCGATTAAGGCGTAGCTATATTTCTTTATCACAGGAATGCATGTGGTGATGAGCGTCCTGTCGACCACGACGGTTATCCTTGGTTTTCCCTTTTCTCTCTCGAGTAGTGAGGACAGGTCCCTCTCATTGCTCACTATTTCTGACATGCTTTTAGCTGTGGGTATCAATTTATAAAGTGCATGGAAATTCTGGAGAAAGTTTCTGAGTCGCTAAAGCTCATGGGTGCAAGTGTAGCTCACGTTTACACCGAGACGGCCTTGGATCCAGAAATGGGGCCCCCAGTTACTGAGAGTTCGCTGGATCCCAGAATTGTGAGAAATTTGAGAGAAGCGGGGATAGAGAGATTTTACAGATATCAATGGGAGGCCATGGAGGCAATACTCAACCGTGAAAATCTTGCCATAATATCCGGCACGGGGACGGGTAAAACCGAGGCCTTCTTTATTCCCCTATTACAGCTGGCATTGAAGGGAGAAAGATCCGTCCTGATATACCCCACAAAGGCGCTTGCCAGGGATCAGCTGGTCAGAATGAAGTGGCTTACCAAGGACCTCTCTGAGGTGAGGATAGAGGTTCTGGATGGTGATACTCCCCAAAAGGTAAGGGAGGAGATTTACGAGAATCCGCCAGAGATCCTCATCACCAACCCAGACATGATCCACCTGGGACTTTCCCTTTCTCCACGATTCAGGTCCCTGATCAGGAGCGCAGATCATTACGTGGTGGATGAGATGCATGTTTATGACGGCGTCCTAGGATCTCACCTTCGACGAATCCTGGATAGGATCAGGGAGCTTAACGGGGAGATCCACGTGATTGGTGCAAGCGGAACTGTGGAGGCAACACCCCTACTCCTCAACGAGCTCTTTGGGGTTGAGGGAAAGGTGATCCGGGGAGTTCCAAGAAGACGTGGAATGGCCATTCACGCACTGGTTGCCTCAAATGGGATCAGCAGATGGACAATCTCGGCCTATCTGGCAGGTCTCATGGTGAAGGAAGGGTTAAGGATACTCGTGTTCGTGGACTCTCAGCAGATGGCCGAGAGGCTGGCCAAAATGGCCGAAAGATTTGGGGCAAACCTAGCAGTCCACAGGGCCGGCATTCTCGCGAGTGAAAGGGTTGAGGTGGAGGAGAAATTAAGGGAGGGAGATCTTCAGGGAGTGGTGGCTACCCCCACCCTGGAACTTGGAATTGATATTGGTAGCCTAGACGCGGTGATCATGAGTGAAAACCCGCCCAGTTACCCCAAGTATCTACAGAGAGCGGGAAGGGCGGGAAGAAGAAACAGGCTTGGCCTAGTCTTCACTATTATGGGGGATAACCCCATTGATTCCTATTTCCTCAGAAAACCTCACGAGTTCTTCAACAGGAAGCTCACTCCCATAACCTTTGATAATACCAACTTGGAGGTATTGAAGGTCCACGCTTCGGCCTATGTACTCGAGAAGTACGGGGTTAGGAGAAATGAGCTCCCATCCCTGTGGGTGAAGGCCCTTGACGAACTGGTGAAGGAGGGCATAATCACGGAGAGGGGAGGTACCTATTACTCTACCCCCAGAACTGCGAGCTTCGTCAGGTCAAGCTCCCTAAGAAGTGCAGGTCCCATCGTGGACGTAATTGAGCAGAAAAAGATTGGAGAGAGGGAGTTACCTGCAGCCCTCTTTGACCTATATCCGGGCGCCACCTACTTGGTCTCCAAGAGGAGCTATCGTGTGAAGAGTCTAGACTTGAAGAGTCTAGAGGCAAGGGTTGAAAAGATGACAGATGACCAGGACTATTACACTAAACCCCTTTACAAGGTTGATATGAAAGAGTTCAGGGAGGTAGAGAGCAAAAAGGTTCTTGGTCTTCCAGTGAAGTACGGCGAAATCAAGGTCACTGTCTCGGTAGTGGGTTACGTAGTGTATGACTACTACTCAAAAAGGGAGAAGCCCAGAGCCGAAGTGGAGTACGAGGAGCCCATAGAGTTCACCTATAACACCAAGGGTCTCATAATAAAGCACCCCATCCTGGAGGACTGGGATCTCCTTTCCTCAATGGAGGCCTATCACGCTACTGAACACGTTCTTATAGCAGCCGGGAGGGTGGTTGCGGGAGGTTCCATCACTGACCTGTCAGGAATAAGCTATCCCTCCGGACATGTGGTAATTTACGACTCGACAATAGGAGGTAACGGGGTGTCACGTCTTCTCTATCAGCGTCTGGAGTCGGCATACGACATTGCGCTGGACATAGTGAAGGGATGCGACTGCGAGGACGGGTGTCCCAAGTGCATCTTTGACCCATACTGCGGAAACAACAACAAGGTCCTCTCCAGAAAGAAGTCAATGAGACTGATCCAGACTGTGATGAACGGTGAGGGCACTGATTATAGCCCGCCCGACGGTGAAAGCGTGAGGTAAAAGGTATTAACGCGAGTTATGGAGAACCTAGAAAATTCCTGAGTTCCTCCAGTTAGCTTGAGTGTTCACGTTTAAGTTAAAGTTAAATGGTGAGGGTCCAACTCACATGAGATCAATAGTGTGCAGTGTAACAGGAGTTCTCTTGATGGATCCTAGCAAGTATGCGGAAGTGAATCAGAAGTTAAAGAACATCCTTATCAAGGCGGAGGACAGGGGAAGGGATAGCTTTGGGGTAATAACTATTGAAGCGGATGGAAGGATTAGATCAGTCAAGTCGCTGGGAAGCCCATCTAAACACCCTGAGAAACTGGACGGAATAATTACTGAGACGACAAGGGTGGTGGTGGCGAACAACAGGGCGGAGCCCACCACCGAGTTTGTGAGGTACAAGACGGAGAAGGACATTCAACCCTTTCTGGGGGAGAGATTCATAGTAACTCACAACGGGATAATTGCAAATGACAAGGAACTAGAGAAAAAGTACGAGATAAAGAGGCTTACCGCAATTGACAGTGCCGTCATTCCTCCTCTCCTCGATAGGGTATGGGATGGAAAACTGGAATCCCTCAAGGGAATACTGAAGGAATTGAGGGGGAGTTATGCCCTGGTGATTGCGGACAGGTACAGACCAGACAGAATATTCCTGGCACAGAACTTCAAGCCCTTATACATGGCCTACGACATCAAATTGAACGCTGTATTCTTCACCTCCCTCGACGATTACTTCGACGTAAAGCCCTTTGACGAGGTGAACGTTAGGAAACTTGAACCCTACTCTGTGGTTGAGGTTACCTCCAGCAAGGAATTCCGGGCACTCTCGCTTCACCCTCAGCCAAAGAAAAGGGCACTGGTCATAGCTAGCGGGGGTCTAGACTCCACTGTTGCCGCAACCAAGATGATCAGGGAAGGTTATCAGGTCACTCTTCTGCACTTCAACTACCATCATAAGGCTGAGGAAAGGGAGAGGGAGGCAGTCAGGAAGATAGCTTCCTACCTCAACGCTGATCTGATGGAGATAAACACCGACCTTTTCTCCTTGATTGGAAACGCAACTCTCCTCAAGGGTGGTGGGGAAATTGTTAAGGATAGGAAGGGAGAGGAGGGGGCGGAGTTCGCCCATGAGTGGGTCCCTGCCAGGAACGCCATTTTCTTCACTGTTGCCATGGCCATAGCTGAGGCGAAGGGTTATGACGCGATCGTGTCCGGAATAAACCTTGAGGAGGCAGGGGCCTACCCCGATAACGAAATGGAATTCGTGAGGATGTTCCAGAAACTTTCCCCCTACGCCGTGGGTCCAGAGAAGAGGGTTGACGTACTCATGCCTGTAGGAAACCTGGTGAAACATGAAATCGTGAAACTGGGACTGGAGATAGGTGCGCCGCTTCATCTGACCTGGAGCTGTTACGAGGGCGGAGAGAAGCATTGTGGAAAATGCGGTCCCTGTTACATGAGAAGAATGGCTTTCGAGATAAATGGGGTTAAAGACCCAGTGGAATACGAATCACTTGATGATCAGGGCAGGCACTAGGAATATCGCAATCATTATGTTGATTAGTACAACCAGAGACAGTATTGTGTACAGTATATCCTTGTTTTTAGCAAAGTCTCCTATCAGGAGGGCCACCCTAATGACCGGAGTAGCAATTAGAATTATCAGCCCCATGTAAATGAAGGAGAGACCGTCAAGCTTGGGGATTCCCTGTATCACCTTCTGTGGAGTTGTGGTAGAGGTATTGACCAAGGAATGAACGCTCCCTATCTGTTCCAGTGAAAGTCCCTGAGCACCTCCATGAATGAAAATCAGAGCTACCCCCGTAACCACAAACGCAATACTTATTACCACTCCTGCTATCAGCGCGTAACTTATAACATCCTCTATCTCCATTCAAAACACCCCCAGTCCCCTTAGGATCATTTGAATTCCTAGAAATGCCAGAATCACCAGGAATACCGCCCTGATCCTCTTGTTCTTTAGCCTCACTAGGACCCTTGTTCCTACCAGCGAACCTATGAGAACACCTATGGCTGTGGGGGCAGCGAGAAACGGTTGAATGTATCCCAAGGCCCAGTATATACCGCTACCTGTAGCGGCTGTAACTCCTATCATGAAGTTACTTGTCGTTGTCGTGACCTTCATGGGGAGGTTCATGGCGTAATCCATTCCTATCACCTTGAGTGCGCCAGAGCCGATTCCCAGCAAACCTGAGATGAAACCAGCGAAGAACATCACGATTAGACCCAACCACCACCTTACCCCCCAGTACTTCACGGTGGTGTTATTTGCAGGGTCAAAGTATTCCCCATACAGGTTGAGTAGCCTCGTGGTCCAATCTGGTGGTTTTGGCGTGGGGAACTCTCCCTTCATCTTCTTGAGTGTGGGATATATTGAGAAAAGGAGAACAATTCCAAATATTATATAAACTATGTATTGAAGATGAAGCGAATAAATGTAAGCCACCGTGAGGGAGCCCACGATTGACCCTGCGGTTGTGGCAATCTCCAGCGAGATTCCTATCCTGACGCTTGTAATCCTTTCCTTAACGTATGCGGACGCGGAACCGCTGGATGTTGCAATGGTGGAGATCAGACTGGAACCGGTTGCGTAAATGATAGGGATTCCCAAGTAAAGCGTCAGAATTGGCACCAGCACTGTCCCTCCTCCTAGACCTGTTAGTGAGCCGAGAAAACCCGCTAATATGCTGAAAATAAGAATTGATAAAAAAGTCAGTATGACACTCATAATAATCGGGATTCATCGCTATTCGTCATTTTTAAAACCAACCACCTATCCCTGCATTATGATTGGAATTTAAACCTTGAGAAGATGAACTAAAACCTTTCAACGAACATCTGATAGAGTTGCACACTCATGTGATCAGGTCTTCAAATTAAGTCGATTCTAAGATATGTTTAATACCTTTCTTTCGCAATTTTTAATATGGATGGAATAACTGCTGGATTCCTTAAGCTCAGGGAATTGGTAGGAGAGGCTAGAGCGTTCAGGCTTGAGGACCAGTATACACTGGTCGGGATAAGGGAGATGGGTTGCAAGGAAAAGTCCAAGATAGTTGACCTAGTACTGGATGAGGTTTACAAGTATGGGGATGAGTTTAACCTGACCATCCTTCTCTTGGGAAGTGAGGGCCTTGAAAGGTTAAAGCAGAGCCTTGGAGAAGACATAACTCAAGAGCTTGAGGAGAAACTGGAAAAGTCGTAAAGCCTTACGCTCTTGTTTACGGCGTTATCCATCATGGCTATACAGTAGGAGCCCATTCTGACCAGTTCCTTTCCTGCCTCATTCTTAGGGGCACTTTTCTCCAGGTTTCTGAAGCCCTCCCTAATCTTCCCCATGGGGGATAGGTCCTCCGTGAGGAACATGTTCACTGCCAGCATGAATATCTCCTTCAAAGTCTGAAAGTTGCCAATTATCTTTCCCAGCTCATCTCTCCTGATCTCCCTCAAGAAGAACATAAGATGCGTAATGAACCTTCCAAGATCTCTCATGGCTATGGCAAACAGTATTATGTCCTTTGGATACAGCTGGAAATTAATCTCATCATCCCTCTGAACTCCGACCGCAATCATCCTTATCAGCAGTCTGTAGTCCTTGTTCAGTATGGAGATCCTAGCCAGGAGATCCTCCCTCATCTCATCCGTGAAATTCCCCAAGAGAAGTTCCACGTCATCCAGGATATTCCCTATCTTGGTAATGAATTGTCTCATGGACTCTATCAGGTTACTGCTTAGGTTCACGTTCACCCTGAACGCTATGCTATCAAAGGACTCCGATTCGACCTCAAGCCCGTAACACTGCAACTGTAATTCCCTTAACTCCTTCTTCACCTCCAGGGGTATTACCGAGTTAGACTTCACCACTATCCTGTCAAGTCCCTGCATATAATAGGTCATGATGAGATACTTGGCTGTTTCAAGGTCTCCCAACTGAATTACCTTTTCAAGATTGGGCTTAACTGGAGGTCTTATCTTTAGACCATCGTACACCTCATAGACCTTTAGTCCGCTCTTGACATCAAGTTTCATTTTCCTTACCCAATCGCTGGGAAGTGATATGATGTAACTTCCTCCCTTGATTTTCTGTAATCTCCTTACATTCATCATTTATACACATGGATATTTGTATAAAAGATTATGCATTAAATGTAAAGAGTATATATGGTGTTAGATGTATATACAGTGGACCGGAAGAACGTTTCTCCTAAATAAAGACTCCCTGAGGGTCCAGAGCGGACTTCAGAACGAGAAATGATTGGGGAGGTTGAGGTAGGCACTCAGCCTGGCATCCCTTCTCTCCAATGATCTTGAGCCCAACTGCCCTTATTTTATCCACGTCCTCTGGGTTATAGAGTCTAGAGTATCCGGATCCGTAAAAGGAGATGACGCACTCTGCCCTTACATCACTAACGGATTCCCTTTCAAGCCCTCTCGTTGAGACCACGGAGTAGATCCTTTCCCCTGAACACTCTGGCACATCGGCGCTTCTATAATCCGAGGTGACCTTTCTCACGTAGCCCGAGTGTCCCATAAACCACGCTATCACCCTCTCGCTCTCACTCCTGTAGATGGTAACTCCAACGGCACCGCGCAGGATTGCGTCATTTATCTGAGCAAGTTTGATCTCAGCTGGAAATATTTCCTCAGGCAGAGGTATTGCCCTTATAATCACGTCCAGATATAGGCCAAGCCTTCCCAGTGCTCCACTCATGGCCTTCCACACCTTGTACCCGGAGGAGAACTTAGGGGTTCTGCTCCCGGTCCTGATTACCTCTCCCAAACCCGTCAAAACCTTGGCACCCAGAAGCCAATCCCTTGGATAGCCGTGAAATAAACTAAAGTGGAAGGGTATATTGAGAGAGGCGAAACCCCCAACACTTCCCTGATGGAAAAAGGGAATCCACAACCCTTCCCTCCTCAACACCTCCAACAGCTCACTGAAAGGAGTCCCAGACCTAACTGTAGCGTAAAGGTCCCCTATGGAGCTTTCCAGGACTCCAGTATATCTATGGGTGGAAATATACACGTCCGCGCTAACCCTCTCCCCTACGTGATTCCTCCCCGTTCCCATCACGTGGGCCTTCAGCCCCCTCTCCCTCACGAGGTTTACCACGTCTCTAAACTCCTCTTCTGTACCAGGTTCCACAATCACGACTCTAGAATCTTCCCCAATCCTCAAGGGAGCGATCTTTTCCAGATCGTCAACCCACATTACGGTTTATTAGGTATATGAGACTATTTAAGGTGATGAACATACACGATGAGCTGGCCTCCATCGTGGGAGAGAAATGGGTAATAACAGGAAAGGAGACGAGACTGTACTCCTATGACGGGTTCACCGCGGTGGAGGGAGATCCCTCCATGGTGGTATTGCCGGGAAATGAGGAGGAGGCAATAAGAGTAGTGAGGTTGCTTCTCGAGAGACAAGTGAAGTTTGTGATGAGGGGAACGGGTACGAGCCTGAGCGGAGCCACTGTACCCCTCGGTGGGGAAGTTGTGGTGGGAATGGCCAGACTGAACAGGGTATACTCACAGTCTGGGCTGGAAATTGAAGTGGGACCCGGGATAGCAAACGCTATGGTCACCAAAAATGCCCCTCCACACCTCTTTTACGCCCCCGATCCGTCCAGCTACATGGTTTCCTCCATAGGGGGAAACATATCTCATGACTCCGGAGGAGTTCACGTGGTGAAATACGGCCCCACTGTGAACAGCGTGGTGTCAGTGAGGGTAATCCTGGCGGGAGGACAGGTCGAGGACGTAGAATACGGTCCCTTCCTCTCTTCACTGCCCATATTTGTGGGCGCTGAGGGTACATTGGGAGGAATTTTGAGGGCAAGGCTCAGGCTATTTCCCAAGCCTGCTACTAGGAAGAGCATCTTCGCCACATTCGACAGCGTTAGGGACGCTGGAAGAGCAGTGGTGGACATATTTAGAACTGGGGTCATACCCTCAGCCCTAGAGATGATGGACAGGAACACAATAAGGGTCGTGGAAAGGAGCAGGTACAGAGCCAACGCTCCTGACGTTGAGGCCCTCCTTCTCATAGAACTTGATGGAAGCGAGGAGGCAGTAAGTGAGCAGGAGAACCTGGTTAGCCGAGTGATCAAGGAAGACAATGGAGAGAGGATATACCCGGACGACGGAGGAACTAAGCTATGGAATGCCAGAAAGGGAGCTTTCCCGGCCATGGGAGTGGTGGCCCCCGCATACCTTACCCTGGATTGTAACGTTCCCAGAGAGGCTTTACCAGATGTGCTGGCCGGGGTAGCAGAGATAGGAAGGAGAAAGGGTGTGCTCATAGCTAACGTATTTCATGCCGGTGATGGCAACCTTCATCCACTCATACCGTATTTCCCAGATAAGGCGGAGAGCTTGAAACTTGCGCTCGAAACCAGTGCTGAGATCATGAAATTTGCCCTAAGGATGGGTGGAGTGCCCTCTGGTGAACATGGTATAGGAATTGAGAAATTGAAGTACATGGACATGTACTACAACAAGGAGGAACTTCAGGTTCTGAGAAGGATAAAAAGCGTGTTTGACCCTGGTAATCTTCTAAATCCCTGCAAGCTCCTGGGAGGATGCAGGCCAAGGGATGAAGTTACGAGGTGGATGTGGGAATGGGATTAGAGGATGCATGTGTGCACTGCGGTTTCTGCCTAGAGGCCTGTCCCACCTACGTTGTGACAAGATCAGAGATCCACTCACCAAGGGGAAGGATAACCTCAGTGAGGCTGGGAATATCCAGTGAGGGGATAGAGACCTGCATGTTCTGCAGGAGATGTGAGCTTGCCTGTCCCAGCGGTGTGGAGTACGGCAAGCTGATACACAACGTAAGGGAGGAAAGTCCGGTGAAGAAGGCACTTAACGTGGTGATGGAGAGACCGCAACTCGCATACAGGTTCTTCAAGTCAAGCGAGGGATTGAACTCCCCAGTTGTGAGGAGAATACATGAGCTAATTCCCAGAATGGAGGCGCCTCTAGAGTATAGAGAGGAGAGCCCAGAGATAATTCTCTTCCCAGGATGTCTCATGTCAGTGGCGTTCAGGAGAACAGTGAACAATGCTCTTCTCTTCATAAAGTCCAGGGGATACAGGGTCGAGATTTTGAACGGCTGTTGCGGGTTATCCCACTACAGTGAGGGAGACAAGGTTAGGAGTAACGCTCTCATTCAACAGCTGAGAGAGAGATTCAAGGGGAGAAGGGTGGTCTCCCTGTCCTCCAACTGCAGTGCCCACATGAGGGAAATGGGATTGAATGTTGAAGACTTCTCCGAGTTTGCCCTTTCCGAACTTAGAGACGAGAAAAGGAAACTTACAATCACCATTCACGATCCTTGTCACGCCAACCTGATGGGGATAACCAAGAGTACAAGGAAGGTTGTGGAAAGGCTTGGAATAAACGTTGTGGAGATGGACGAACCTTCGTTTGAATGCGGAGCGGGAGGAGGATATTTCATTTACCATCCTGAAATTGCTGACAGGGTTATGGATGTAAAGGCCGAGAAGGTGAAGAGGTCTGGTCAAAAACTTGTACTCTCCACCAACCCCGCCTGCTCCCTTGCGCTCGCATTCAAGGGATTCAGGCCCCTACACCTGGCCGACATACTGGAGGGAATTGAGGACCTCAACCCTAGCTAGGTTACTCTCCTCCTTCAGGTTAAATCCATTCTCCTCTATCACCTGAATTAACTCATCCGTCAGGTCTGGTTTAACATATACTCTGGGACAATCCCTGACCTCAGCAATGTCCTGCAGATCCTTTCCGTTCTCCGAAACTCTCACGGAGATGCCCCAGTCACAATCAACGCATATCTGTCTTTTACCCGGTCTAGGTATAACGTAAAGCTTGGCCTCAGGTCTGGAAATTGAACCTGAGGGATGGAACCATTTCACGGCCTCAAGTCCCAGCCTAAGGAAGCCTGCCCCCAAGTTCTTCCCGGCCACGGGATAGGGAAACCTCTCCGCCAGATACATTCCAGCTATCTCGTCGGCCTCCAGATCCCTGCCCATTACAAACCTGGAGAACCACTGGGCCTCAAGGTAGGCCCTTACAAAATCCCTGTCCAGTTGGATCATGTTTATACACTTTAAACATCTAATATATATACATTACGATAGTTTAAGTTATTTTAATTATTTTAACTAATTAAATCCAGGTCGTATTACTGCCCTGGGTCCCTTATATAGAGTATTCAGGGAATAGTCTAGACATGATTGTGACAGTTATCAATCAAAAGGGAGGAGTAGGAAAAACAACCACTGCCGTGAACCTGGCATACACACTGTCCAAGAGCAGAAACGTGGGCCTTCTGGATATGGACCCTGAGGGAGGCACCTCTTTCTCCTTTGGCATAAGGAGGGACAAGAAGGAGTTTCCCCTGGGCGGAAAGAGCGTCAATATATTTAACATCGAGGTTTTTCCAGCGCATCTTGGTCTCCTGAAGCTGGAGCTTGGAGGAGAGGTTGAGGAAGTGGTTAAGTCTATCAAGTCCATTGCTGAAGGTTTTGATATTCTTGTAATAGATACGCCGCCCAACCTGGGAACCCTGGCCGTGGCATCCATGATAGCTGCGGACAGAGTTATATCCCCGGTTACGCCCCAACCCCTGGCCATAGAGGCGGTTAGAAATCTGGACTCTAGACTACAGAGTCTGGAGAAGAGCGCAATAGCCTTTGCCAGCATGTCCAAGAAACCTTTGGACGTAGAACTCAAGGCGGTGAAATTTGTGCAGGTGTACATACCTCCCTCGAAACTCTTCTCTGAATCCTCTAGACTCGGCGTTCCAGCATCCAGATATGAGGAGGTGAAGTTGAAGAGACCCAAGATAGCGAAGTTATACGAGGAGCTAGGAAAGGTGGCCTTGAGTGAGTGAGTTAGACTTTTTACTGAAGAGAAAGAAAAAGACTGAAGGAGTTCAGGGAGGAGAGAGTGGAGGACAGAGGGTAGAGAGTAGAGTTCAGGGAGGAGAGAGTGGAGGACAGAGGGTA